>NZ_JBGVBR010000371.1:0-50230 GCF_045225735.1 Succinimonas sp.
CCCAGCTGAGCTATAACCCCAAACGCTGCAAATGATACCCGATACGGGGAAAGGTGTCAAATTTTTTTGAGTTTGCGAGATTGGGCAAGACTCATTTTGCGGAACCAGAGTCGGGGAAACCGAAAAACACAAAGACAATAAGCACATAGAAAACAGCATTAGCTAAAAAGTGAATCTGGGAGAATTTAAAGAAGCGGATAAGAAAAGAAGTTTTGAAATCACAAACCAAAGAACAAGGTTCGTGGTGGAGCTACGCGGGATCGAACCGCGGACCTCTTGCATGCCATGCAAGCGCTCTCCCAACTGAGCTATAACCCCTCAACGCCGCAAATGGTATCTGATCTCCTCAATGGTGTCAAATATTTTTTGCACAAATTTGTTAAAAATTCCTGAAAGCGGCGGAAGGGGCGGAAGGGGCGGTTTTTAGGTCATAAATTAACCATCTGAAAACCAAAAGGCTGGATTTTGCAAGAGTTTGGGAATATCCGCCGGTTTTTTACCTTTTCAGCGCTGTAAAACATCATGGGAGTTCAGAACCTGAAGGCATGAGAGCATCTTTGGGAGTAAAGGCCGGGGAAGATCCGGAAGAACAGCGGGAGCGGAATCCTTATGATAAACGCTGTCTGATGAAAAAGCCCGGATGAAAAAGGGAAACCGCAATTATGCAGTTTCCCTCATCTGAAGCTTTCTATTTAATCCGGCAGTTCTCGGGAATTATTCCTTTCCGAAGCTGTTACGGAGATAGTCGATGGTCTTTCTGATGCGTTCAAAGGTCTTTTCGCGGCCCACCAGCTCCATGGTAATGCCCATTTCCGGAGATACGCCGCGGCCGGTTACCGCCAGTCTGAGCGGCATTCCTACCTTCCCCAGCCCCACATTCATGTCGGTGGCTACGGTTTTGAAGGCCTCCTCGATCTTTTCAGCCTGCCAGTCGCTGACGGCTTCAAGCTTGGCCAGAGAACGTTCCAGAGCTTCGGCGCTGTTTTCCTTGAACCACTTTTTCGCAGCCTTGGGTTCGTATTCGGTGTAGTCCTGATAGAAATAGACGGAATTTTCAGCCATTTCCTTAAGGGTTTTGCATCTTTCTGCCTGAGCCTTTACGATGGCAGTGAGTTCAGGTCCCTTGCTGTAATCGATGCCCAGATTGTTCATCTGCCACACCAGCTCCTCGGCCACTCTTTCCGGAGGCAGAGTCTTGATGTAGTGCTGGTTCATCCATTTAAGCTTGTCGGAGCTGAAAGCCGAAGCGCTTTTGGAGACGTTTTCCAAAGCGAAAAGATTAATCATCTCCTCCAAAGAGAAGATTTCCTGATCGCCATGTCCCCAGCCCAGCCGTACCAGATAGTTGATAAGAGCCTCGGGCAAAAAGCCGTCATCCCGGTACTG
The DNA here is from genome assembly GCF_045225735.1 of Succinimonas sp. NCBI lineage: Bacteria > Pseudomonadati > Pseudomonadota > Gammaproteobacteria > Aeromonadales > Succinivibrionaceae > Succinimonas > Succinimonas sp. The sequence continues at coordinate 1,387 of NZ_JBGVBR010000371.1, forward strand.
CATGACGCTGACGGCTCCGTGTCTTTTTGACAGCTTGGCTCCGTCATCGCCCAGAATCATGGAAACATGGGCAAATTCAGGCACCGGCGCCCCCAGAGCCTTGTAAATGTTTATCTGGCGGGGAGTGTTGTTAATATGATCTTCGCCGCGGATAACATGGGTGATTTTCATGTCCCAGTCATCGATTACCACGCAGAAATTATAGGTGGGGGTGCCGTCAGTGCGGCGGATAACCAGGTCATCCAGTTCCGCATTGTCAAATTCGATGTCCCCGCGGATAAGATCGTGGAATTTCACCTTGCCTTCCCGGGGATTCTTAAAGCGAATGCAGTATGGTTCATCGGGAGAATGTTCGGCATGATCCTCGCGGCAGTGACCGTCGTACCGGGGCTTCTCGTTTCTGGAAAGCTGTTCCTCCCGGACTTTATCCAGACGTTCCTTGGCGCAGTAGCACTTGTAGGCCAGGCCCTGCTCAAGGAGCTGGTCAATTACCTCATTGTAGCGATCAAAGCGCTTGGTTTGATAGAAAGGGCCTTCATCCCAAGTCAGTCCCGTCCATTTCATGGATTCTATAATGGCATCAATAGCCGGCTGGGTGGAACGTTCACGATCGGTATCTTCAATGCGCAGCACAAATTTACCGTGGTGATGATGAGCGTACAGCCAGGAGTAAAGGGCGGTTCTGGCTCCGCCGACGTGGAGATATCCAGTGGGACTCGGAGCAAAACGGGTTCTAACTTCCATTTCTAAAATTTCCGTAATGAATAAAGTATGGGGATGTGAATGAATCACGACGATTGACAAAGCGCATTTTAGCACCTGACAGGGGGTTCTTTAAAGACGGAATCTCAGGGCCTCTCCCTGACTCTCTCGGAAAGCTGCGCAAAAATATTAAAAAGTTCTTGCGCTCTTCCGGCCGATAAAGTAAGATACACCCGTCTTTTGCGAGAGTAATTCAATGGCAGAATGAAAGCTTCCCAAGCTTTATACGCGGGTTCGATTCCCGTCTCTCGCTCCACTGTCTTTATTCAATATCTCCAAATTCTTGCCTCTTAAGCTTTCAGATCTCGATATTGCTCCTGTTTTTGTGATTCCAGCCCCCATTTTTGTCAAATTTGTTTTTTTTTTGGAACTGAACTACAGGGCTGCGGTCTTTCAGAAAAACGATCCAGCCAGCGTAGTTTAGAATGAGCACCTCCTCGCGGACGCTATAAAAACGGCTTGAGAGAAAACGAATGTAAACACGGGATGAAAATATTTAAACGGCTGATGCACCCGGCAAAAACAGAAAAGAAATAGTTATTTTTCTGTTCAACTGTTTTAAAATTAATAGAGCAGGAAAGGGAATACGCTATGAGAAGATATCGTAATTGCTATGAACCAGACGGGGATTATCCTGAATGGATGTATACGGCGGCCAAGTGTGTTATTTACGGGCCTTTTGTACTGGCTCTTATCGCTTTAATGATCTTTGTTGGCATAATGGCTTTTGCGGCAATTCTTGCGAGTTGAATTTGCAAAATTAGATATTAAAAAAGGAGTGTAATAAACTCCTTTTTTTATTTTAATGAGGTAAAAAATGACAGGTGCGGTAAATGTAGTCATTCAAGGAATGTGGTGTAATCAGGAATCAGGCTTCTTTGCAAACCGTTATTGCTTCTCTCTGTGATTTTCAAACTCCAGCGGACAATGTCGGTCAGGCTCTTATTCGAAATACGTAAGATTGTGGATATTTGAGCAGTTCAATTCAGATGCTGACCATTGCCGGCCATGCTGAAACGGCATCTGTCATTCTGCATGAAGTCTTGGGCATTGTTGCCCTGACCAGGTCGTCATGATTTCGTAATCACCTCATGCAGCATGACAAACTTTCTTCTGAACCATTTAAAACCTGCCCTTCCGAAAAATGCTGTAAAATATCGCGGTTTTGAACAATCAGGGGATTGAGACGGGGGATTGAAATGAGGACGCTGTGCGGTTTTTTGATTTTGGTTTTGTTTGCAGTATCGGGCTGCAGCTATTTTTCCTTTGAAACCAATCTTAATCCGGACAATATCGAGGATTATTTTGCCAAGGCCAATATGAAGGTCTACAAAAACAGCGAGCTCCGGGATCTTAATTATGAGAGTCTGGGCACTGTGGAGGGCATATCCTGCCAGACATCCTCGGATGAACCGGAAGCCAATGAAAGAGATGCCCGCATAGACGCCCGGGAAAAGGCTCATATGAGAAGGGCCAACGGCATTGTTTACACCTCATGCGTTGCTCTCGAAGACACTCCTGTATGCCTTACCAGCGTTTCCTGTTACGCCCGGGCCCTTTACGTCAAGGAAGACTGATCAGGCATGATGTTCAGCGTTGCTCCTGTGGGGTGGGTGGAATCCCCCTTTGCCGAGAAGTTTGCGGTGCCCAGACAAAGCGCTCTGGTGCGGCACGGCATTTTTCGGATCCGTTTCCATCCTCCCTACAATGTGGCCGATGCCTTTACCGGCATTGAGGGCTTCAGCCATCTCTGGGTACTTTTCAATTTTGACCGAATTCCCGAATCTCAGGGCTTTCAGCCCCGGGTGCGGCCGCCCCGGCTGGGGGGCAACAGAACAGTGGGAGTTTTTGCTTCCAGATCTCCCTTTCGCCCCAACAGAATCGGCCTTTCTCTGGTTCAGCTCCGAGAAACCGGCGAGGACAGTCAGGGGTTCTATCTCTCTATTTCCGGTGCAGATTTGGTGACCGGCACTCCGGTGCTGGATATTAAGCCCTATATCAGATTTACGGACAGCGTGCCGGATGCGGTTTCCGGATTTGCCGAGGAGCCGCCGCTGAATATGGAGGTGGTGTTTACCCCGGCGGCGGAGCGGGCTGTTGGGGCATCAGGAATTCCGGAGTTTCGGGAACTGATTGCGGAGGTGCTGGCTCAGGATCCCCGTCCCGCCTACCGCCACGGCATCTCTGATGATGACCGCATTTACGGAGTGCAGCTTTACGACCGCAATGTCAGATGGCGGGTTTCCGGAAACAGAGCCGAGGTTATTGCGGCGGACAGGATCTGAACCGGCTTAATCACAGGCTGTTAAGAAATGCGCCGAAGTCCTCCCATAAAAAACGATAGCCCAGTTTATCAGTGAGAACCTTCGGCCGGGCGGTATTGGAGAGCAGGATAAAATCTGCCGTGTTTGGCTTCATCAGCCTGATGAGTCCGGCGGGAATATGCAGAGTGAAGATTCCCCGGTTTATTCTGGCGATCTCCCGGCAGATTTCGTTAACGCTGAGAGGCTTTGGCACAGCCAGATTGACTGCGCCCGCAAAGTCCGGCCACTCATGTATTATTTTCCAGATTATTTCCGCAGTGTCCTGAATGCTGATCCAGGATATGCAGTAATCTCCGGCCCCCGGAATCAGCGCCGGCGCGCGTCTTATCAGCATAAACGGCTTTAAAAAGCCGCCGTCCCGGCCCATAACCGTACTGAACCTGAGGGTTATAAGCCGGGGCAGCCTTGGGATAATGCCATCCCTTACAAGCTCCGCCAGAGTTTCCGAGGCGGCGTTTTCCCATTCCTGCGCCAGCAGGGCGGGAAAGGTCGTCCCCGGAGGGGCGTTTTCCGGAGCGGGGATCCGGGACGGGGGATAAAAACCGGTGCTTCCGGCCATGATAATGGTATCGGGAAGCATGCCATTGGCCGCAAGTCCCCGGAACAGTCTTTCGGTGTATGGCCCCCGGGATTCCCGGATCTCCCCAATATTTTCAAAAAAGGGCCGTATCCGAAATACCGGAGATCCGGCAAGATGGATGAGGATATCAGGACGGGTTTTAATTTCCCGGAGATCTCTCAGGTATGTAACTCTTTCCGGAGGAAAGGCGCTGCCGGTCCCGGGAATGCTGCCGCCGGGATGAACCAGTGCGGCAAAGCTGGTTTCAGAGTCCCTTTTCAGGAAGTCTGTCATAACGTTTCTGCCGATAAATCCGGTGCCGCCGGTAATAAGGACATGCATTATTTCTTTCTCTTTGACTGCAAAAAAGGGCGGCACTTTCGGATGCCGCCCTCATTTCATCTGAAACTCCTGTCAGGTCTCAGTCTCGCAATCAGGCTTTCTGCTGCTGTGCCTGAATAGCCGTGATGGCAATGGTGTAAACAATGTCATCCACCAGTGCGCCGCGGGAGAGATCGTTAACCGGACGTCTCAGTCCCTGCAGCATGGGGCCGATGGAAATCAGCTTGGCCGTGCGCTGCACCGCCTTGTAGAGCGGATTTCCGCAGCTCAGATCCGGGAAAATAAAGACATTGGCCCGGCCGGCTACCTTGGAATCCGGAGCCTTGGAGCGGGCTACGCTCATCTCGCAGGCGGCATCATACTGCAGAGGGCCATCCACCAGAATATCAGGACGCTGGGCCTTTACGGCTTCAGTGGCGGTCTTCACCAGATCCACATCAGGCCCCTTGCCGGAAGCTCCGGTGGAGTAGGATATCATGGCCACCCGGGGTTCGATGCCAAAGGCTTTGGCGGTGTCGGCAGACTGAATGGCAATGCCGGCCAGCTCTTCGGCGGTAGGATTGGGGTTAACGGCGCAGTCGCCGTAAACCAGCACCTGATCCGGAAGCAGCATGAAGAAAACAGAGGAAACCTGCTGAGCTCCCGGGGCGGTTTTGATGATCTGGAAGGCCGGACGAATGGTGTTGGCGGTGGTATGAACAGCTCCGGATACCAGACCGTCGGCTTCGTTGTTGTCGATCATCATGGTGCCCAGCATGACGTTGTCCTTAAGCTCTTCCTGAGCCTTTTCCGGGGTCATGCCCTTGGCCTTTCTGAGCTCCACCAGGCGATCGACATATTTGCCGCGCACAGCTTCGGCATCAATGATTTCAACGCTGCCCAGATCAACGCCGTTTTCGGCGGCAACCTTCTTGATCTCTTCGGGATTGCCCAGCAGCACCGGAGTGGCAATGCCTCTTTCGGCGCAGATAGCGGCAGCCTTCACGGTGCGGGGTTCCGCGCCCTCAGGAAGCACGATTCTCTTTTTATCGGACTTGGCGGTTTCGGTAAGCTTGTAGCGGAAGGCTGCCGGGCTCAGGAGCCTTTCATGGGCGCTTTCCTTGATGAGATCGCTGATAAGATCCTTGCTGAAGCAGCTGCCGATAAAGTCGGAAATGGCGTGCACCCTGTCTTCGTCATCAGCGGGGATGCCGATTTCGTTATTGAGATCCTTAAGGTCGATGGCGGTCTGCCAGGCCTGGTTTTCCGTGCGGATAACAGTAAGACCGGTGCTGTAGATATTGGCCAGGGAAGCCTCGGCCTCGGCGGACAGGGGGGCCATGCCGGTAATAATAAGAGCTCCCAGCTTGGTTCCCTGAGAGGCCTCTTTTTCCACTTCTTTGATAATGTCGCAGCGGTCGCTGGATACCACCACCAGAGCATCCTCGGTGAGCAGCTTCGCGGCGTTTTCGGCGGTGCAGTCGCAGAATACGGCATCGGAAAGTCTTCTGTTTCTGATGTCGCCGGAGTTCAGGATTTTGACATTAAGGAAGTGCGCGCTCAGGTATTTTGCCAGATCGCTGGGACGGGTTACGTTGAGCTTGCGGTTAAGAGGGATGGCGGCCAGAGCCTTGGTAATTCCGGTAAGCTCCAGTCCCTTAATGTCGGAGTCTGACGTGATCTTGTTGAAAATAACCCCCAGAACCCGAGATCTCTGAATATCTGAAAGGCTGTTTAAAACTGTTTTTATGGTGTTTTTCAGGTGCTCCGCATCCCCCTGCGGTCTGACCAGAAGAATGATGTCGGCATCAATGCCGCTGGCGATTTTGGCATTCAGGGAAACTGCGTAGGGATGTCTCTCCTGGGGGGCCAGGCCTTCCACGAGAATGACGTCTGCCTGGGAAGCTGCCTTGTGGGCTTCGAAGTTTCCGATAATCTCCTCAAGAAGAACATCTTCCTTGTTATCGGAGATCATGCTTTCCATGCAGGAAGCCCGAATCGGTTCCGGAAGGTTCTGTCCGGTGCTGGTTCTCACTGCTGCCGTGCTGGCTTCGGAACCCACGTCTGAAGTTTTCGGCTGGGCAACCGGCTTCATGAACGTTGCTTTTGCGCCGGCATCCTGCATTGCCTTGATAAGACCCAGACTTATGGAAGTTGCACCGGCCTCGCTGTTGACCGGATAGAGCATTATTGTACGTGCCACAGACATTTCCTCTTGTGAATAAGCGATATGGAACAGATACGTTGCGGTATTGACTTCAGGCTGCTTTCAGCAAAGTCAGAAGAATTTTCCTGTACGGTGAAAACAGGATGTCCTTCCTGCATATCAAATGGGTGCAGAGCTTTATAGAATAAGGCTTTTAAACTGCTCACCGTGAATTTAGAGCTTAGTTAGAGAGTATAGCCCATAACAGTGAGGGCGGCAATTTTCTGATTATGAAAAATAAGAGCCGGTTGCACTTTTCCGGGCCGGCGGGCTGCGGGGGTTCCCCCGAAAATCCGGCCGGAAGCCTCTTTTTAGGGTAAGATATGAAGGCAGGGCGCGTTAAGCTGCTCATATGAAGGCAATGCCTTTATTTCCCTATTCCGGCATCCGAATGCGAACCGGACGCCGCTTTCATAATACGGAGATCGTTTTTGGCGGAAATTATGAGCCGCGGTCAGGAAATGGCAAAGATCTGGCCCCGGAATATCAAAACACTGAATGCTGTGTACCGGGAGGGCTTTATTGCCTCCATGGTGGTGTATGCCGGTAGGTGGATGCCCCCCATGCTGTGCTTTTTTGCGGTGTGGTACTTCTGCTTCTGGCGGTATGCCGGCGTGGAGTTTCCGGCATACATCTGGCCGTCGGTGGTATTCATGCTGACTCTGGCGTTTCTGGCTCCGGTCTGGGGGATCTGGAAGCTGGGACAGAGATCTCTGAGAAGGCTGACCCCGCAGGAAATATCCTGGTACGGCAGGATCTGCGAGGCGACCGGAGATACCCCGGCACTGAATCCGGACATGCTGACTCTGGCCCGGGCGCTACGCAAGGCTCTGGATCGGGAGGGAGCGGATCCCCGGGCTCTCACGGACGGGATCTGAGCCGGAATCAGTACGTTTCTTTGAAGTATTCCCGGAGAATTCCCCGCAGATGATCCATGACCTCCTTTTTCGGGGGGCTGATGTTTTCCAGCTTGTAGGTCTCGTTAAAGAATTTCCACTTGTGCTTGCCAAGCTCGTGGTAGGCCAGAAGCTCCACCCGTTCCACGGCATCGCCCAGGGATACGATGAATTTTCCCAGCGCATGGGCGTTTTCGTCATCATCGGTATATGTAGGAATAATTACCTGCCGGATCCACATTTTTTTGCCATGATCCCGGAGATACCGGGCAAAGGTCAGAACTCTTTCGTTGTCAAAGCCGGTGAGCTCCTTATGCTTCAGAGGATCCATGGCCTTGATGTCCAAAAGGAAGGTGTCCGTTTCATTGATAAGGTTCACCTGATCTCTGGTGTAATGAAAATATCCGTTGGTGTCCAGACAGGTGTTAAAACCGGCGGCATGCACCTCCCGGAACAGCTCGGCGATGAATTTTGCCTGCAGGGAGGCTTCCCCGCCGGTGCAGGTGACTCCGCCGCCGCTGGCATTGAAGAAGGGGGCATAGGTGATGATTTCCTTCATCAGCGCTTCCACGGTATAGACCGTGCCGCCTTCCATGTCCCAGGTATCTCTGTTGTGGCAGTAGATGCATTTGAAATTGCAGCCCTGGAAGAATATCAGATACCGGATGCCGGGGCCGTCAACGGCGCCGCCGGTTTCAATGGAATGAACCCGCGCGGTCAGCTTATCGGTTTCGGAATTCTGAGCTTCTTCCCGGGGCGGGGTCTTTATGTTGTTTTCAGTCATGAGGGATTTCTCCAGGCAGGCGGGATATGTTCTGCAGATCCTGCATTAATTTTATCCAAAAACCGGAATCTCCGGGGGATCTGAAAGCAAAAAAAAACAGTTTCCGCTGCCGCATCTGATCTCTTCCGCCTGCGGCCCGCGGAGCGCGCGGGGGAGATCTCGTGAGAGGGGTAATCGTGTTTGCCGGAGTAGCCTCATATTTTCAGGAGCGCAGGATTAATAAAACCCGGTTCTTGGGGTAGAATCAGAGGAATTTTGCAGCGATATGACAGGTTTGGATTATTTGGTTGTATGGACAATGTCAGAAACAGGGCCCGGGAGCTTATCCCCTACTTGAATACGCCCGCTTTCAAGGAAGTTTTTGCGGAAATTGTCAGCGAAGCCGGGGGAAATGCGGATTTTCTCCTGAAGATGGAATTAAGACGGCTTTGCGCCCCGTGCCTCAGAGTTATGGACTTCAGAAATGACGGTGATTGCGAGATCTTTACCTTCAGCGGCACCTCGCACTTTTTGCAGAAGGAAGACATCGAAGAGTTCCTCAGTCTGACAGCCTGTTACGGCGGCGTTTATACCAAGGGCGTTTACGAGGAGGTAATGCGCAGCCATAATGAAAGGAAGAAGCTTCGCCGTCAGGAAAACAGTCTTACTCATGATCCCAACAGCCCCGCCAGATTTAACTTGGATGAGATTCGCTTTGCCAGCTATGCCCATCGCCGCGATGAAAGAATGTATTATTCCTCGGCCATTGTGGTAGCTTTTCCCGACGGGCGTCTGGTCAATGCCAAAACCTCTGATCTTTCCTGCAGCGGCATTAAAGTGCTCCTCCCCAGTGACTATGAGTTTACCCAGCGGGAAAAAATCAGAATCACCTTCACCAAGCTCATAGAGCTTTATCCTGGAGCGGCCAGAATTCTCACCGGAGTGCCTTACGAAACCCTGGGGGTGGAAAAAAGGGATGTCCGCTGCTGGCTTAAAACCAGATGTCTCTCCGACAATAAGGATCTGGAACGCTTTATTCTGGGCTTTCAAAATGCCAACAAGTATCGCTACCGCATAGACATTGACTACATGGCTTACATTCTCAATATCAAAGCCATAGAATATCAGTACCTGCCCAAGATCATCGGTATTCCCATGTTCTTTGCCGGACGTGAGGAGCTCCGGCTGGCTTATGCTCTTAAAAGCGACCATAACCATGAGCAGCTGGATTACTGGCGGGATGAAAAAGCGGATGACAAAATGGGCACCCTGTTCACCCGGGAGCGCATGGCGAAGCTGCTGGCAAAGCCCGAGGGCCGGCAATACACCTATATTTATGCCTTTAAGCATACCATGGACGGTCATGTTTTTTTTCTCAGCGCCACCATGGACGAGCTTCAGGAGTCGGGGCTTACCGACACGTTTTTTGCGGTCTCAAAAAACCGCGCTACCTTCAGAGTGTTTCGTTTTGAAATCGGCGCGGTTAAGCTTGATGACAAGACGCTGCACGGGCTGGCCGGAGCCTGCGGCGATGAGAAGGAAGCGCAGACCCTTTATAACAATCTTGCCGAGCTTACCTATATCGGCCTTCTTACCAGAATAAACACCCCCGGAGATGCCGCTGTTTACAGCAGCTTCACCAGCAGCCAGTCCGTAAACCGCCTGCAGATCTTTACCCATGATACCGACAGCATTCAGCCGGTGAAGCTGGAGTATCTCCAGTACATCACCCCCCGCAAGGAGCAGCGGTATCTCTACCGGACGGAGATCCTGGCCGCCGGGGACAGCTTTCCGGAAATCGCCGGCTGGACCCGGGACATTTCCAACCACGGCCTTCAGGTGGAGTTCTCAAGTCCGGTGAAGTGCTTCAACGGCGATGTGGTCTATATTTCCATGCCCCAGTTCCAGAAGCTGAAAAAGACCGTATCTCTGATGCATGTGCCCTATGAGGTGGTGTTTATCAACTCGGCGCATACCATTATGCATCTGCAGCTCCATGGATTGCATTCCGCCGTGGTGCTTTTCTTCGATGAACTCATAAATGCCAATCAGCATGTGCTGGAGCCGGCCAAGAATCTTTCCCAGATGAGCGAAACCTCCAAGGCTCTCCGCTCGATTACCGTTTCCCATCTGTTTTCCACTCCGATCATATTCATGCGTTCCAAGGCCTCGCGCCTGGGATATGTCTGCGACAGCGCCAACAGCTCCCGGGCGCGCCGTCTTTTCCACATCCAGGAGACGGAGCCGAAGCAGGCCAATGTTTATCCCCTGTTTTCAAATCAGGTGCTCCGGGGACATATTCTCAGCGATATTGAAAAGATCAAGGCCCATGAGATCCAGAAGCAGTATACGATATACGTGCGCCGGGAGGTCTGGGAAGACAAGATCACCTACGTGCCGCAGGTGGAGGATTCCTTTATGTCGCCTGATGATCAGCGTTCCTTTATTGAAAGAGGCCTGGCGCAGGGGTATTTCGGAGCGTATGCGGTATACGTGACGGCCAACGGGAGGCCTGAGGTATCTGAAATCAAGCAGGAGCTGGATTATATCCGGCGTTATGCTCCTCATAAGTTCAAGACTCTGGACAGCAATATCTGGAACATTATGGGAATAGGCGACGTTATCGATATTACCGAATCGGTGATGGTCAAGCTGGGGATTCCGGTGGTTCTGGGGGAGATTCCCGAAATCCCGGATGCGGGCATCAGTCTGGCCCGGCAGAATACGTAAGGGCCAGAATCAGGGGAACCCGGGGCCGGGCCGGTCTCAGGAAAAAAGGCCGGAGACTCAGGAGAGCTCCGGCCTTATTGATCCTGCCCCTTCGGGGCAGGCGCTTTACTTTATCCGGTCAATGAGCTCGGCTCCCTTCAGCAGGCAGGCAGCCGCATCCAGTCCGAAGTTATTGATGGTGGCCGGAGCCTTTTCCCGCACGATGGGTTTGGCATGAATGGCAAAGCCAATGCCGGCGGCGTTGATCATGGGGAGGTCATTGGCGCCGTCTCCGATGGCAATGGACTGCGCCGGGGGGATGCCATAGCGATCCAGAAGCTCGTTCAGGGTAGTTACTTTAACGCTGGAATCCACAATATCTCCCTCCAGTTCTCCGGTAAGATGACCGTCCACGATCCTGAAGGTATTAGCCCGCACCAGGGTTAAGCCGAATTCTTCCTTAAGTCTGTTTACAAACGTCATGAAGCCCCCGGAGGCGATGGCGGTTTTCCAGCCGTGAAACTGCAAAAGATGAATCAGTTCCGGAAAGCCCGGCATAATGGGGAGCCGATCCCGGAGATCCCAGAGGATCTGAGCCGGAGCTCCCTTAAGGAGACCCACTCTTTTTCTGAGGCTCTGCTTGAAGTCCAGAAGGCCGTGCATCGCCTGGCTGGTAATTTCTGAAATTTGCGCGCCTACCCCCCAGGCTTTGGCTATTTCATCAATGCATTCGCACTGGATGCAGGTGGAGTCCATATCCAGCAGGATCACTCCCGGAGCCGTAAGCTTAGGAAAGTCCCTGACATGAACAGCATCCCTTTTTCCGGAAAGCTTTTTGAGCTCCTGATTCAGCTCCGGGCTGAATTTGTCAGTGCGGGCCATGCAGACCTGATGCCCGAAAAGCTCGCAGGGCGCCTGAAATGCCGCGGTAACTCCGAACCCGGCGGCGATACCGGCCACATCAAGAAGATCCTGCGTAAGAATGCTGTCGCTGACTATTCCGATATAGCCTCCGGAAAAGTCTGCCGGGGAGACCTTAAGGAGATCCGGATCCTTAATGACAAAAAGTTCATTTTCCGGGAGACCGGCATTGATAAGCGGGGCACTTGGATTGTTAATAAAGGACATGGCTTTACCTGACAACGTGAGAAAAAACTCCGCTGATTATACTCCATCAGGACAGGAAAAGGAAAAACCCGGGGTTTAACCTGATATGAACTCCGGCGCCATGCTCTGAAAGCCGGAGGACGCTATGCTTCGGGAATCTGCGGGAGCAGGGAAAGAGCATTCCGGAAGACAACAGCCGCGGTATCTTCAAAGCTCCGGCCCTGAAGCTCGCTGATTTTTCTGATAATCAGGGGGAGGGTTTCCGGAGTTGCAGCTTTTCTGATGCCGTTATCGTAATAGCTCATGAAAGGGGCATCCGTTTCGGTTACGAGATTTTCCGGAGCCAGGGCGGCTGCGGCAGATTTCAGCTTCCGGGCCTCCGGATTCAGGATTAAGGGGCCGATACCCAGAAGAAAGCCGGATCTGAGATACTCCAGAGCCAGATCCTTGCTTCCGGTAAAGCCGTGCAAAATGCCCCGAAGGCCGGGGAATTCCCGGAGAATGCGGAGAGCGGCGCCATGCCGGCCCACCACGTGGAGAGACACCGGAATCCCGTAATCCCGGGCAGCGGCCAGCTGAATCCGTAAGCACCTTTCCTGAAAATCTGCCGCAAATCGGTCTTCATACTTCCTGTCAAGACCGATTTCCCCGATCATAAAGGGATGGAGAACGGCAGTCCTGCTTCGGAAATCCTGCTCGTTAAAGTCCGTGAGATAACCGGGATGAACTCCCGTCATCTGAAAAATCCGCCATAGTCCTGATAAATCATTATTCGGAAGCCCGGCCGATATACGGGCCGACTGATTAGCATGCCGGAAAACAGCCGGGCCGGTCACTCCGGGAACGAATATGAGGCGCGTCGGAGTCTCCGGGGTTTTTAAGGGGGAAAGCGCGGAAGAAGGTGCGGGATAACCTGAGAGAGCGCCGGAGGATAAAAAGGAAAGAGTCTCCTCCGGCATGAGATCCAGATGGCAGTGGGTATCTGCCAGCGGGCAATCCATATCGTTCATGAGGAGACTCCCGTGTTAATTCCCGGACCTCTGCGGGAGAGGCCGCGGGAAATCAATGCTCCCGGGTTTTGCTGAACCGTATGTCAGGGTAGCGCTCCATGGTGAGATTGAGATTCACCATATTAGGGGCAATGTAGGTCAGGTTGTCCGCCCCGTCCAGAGCGATGTTCTGGGGCACGTGGTTTTTGATCTCGGCAATGGCCTTGGGGTTATCGCTTTCGATCCAGCGGGCCGTGCTTACGGTAACAGGCTCATAGATGGCTTCCACGTTGTATTCGTTTTTAAGACGGGAAACCACAACGTCAAACTGCAGGGTGCCCACGGCTCCCACAATGAGATCGTTGTTGATAATGGGGCGGAATACCTGCACTGCTCCTTCCTCCGAGAGCTGAATGAGTCCCTTGAGCAAAGCCTTCTGTTTCAGGGGATCCCGGAGCCGGATCCTTTTGAAAAGCTCCGGAGCGAAGTTCGGAATGCCTGTAAAGCGGAGCTCCTCCCCCTGGGTGAAGGTGTCGCCGATCTGAATGGTGCCGTGGTTATGGAGTCCGATAATGTCTCCGGCATAGGCGGTTTCCGCCTGTTCCCGATCTCCGGCCATAAAGGTTACCGCATCGGAAATGTTCACATCCTTGGCAATGCGGACATGATGAAGCTTCATGCCCTTTTGATACTGCCCGGAAACCAGTCTCAGGAAGGCTATGCGATCCCGGTGCTTGGGATCCATATTGGCCTGAATCTTGAAGACAAAGCCGGTGAGCTTATCCTCGGCGGGGGCCACGTCCCGGCTTTCGGCATGACGGGATCCGGGAGCGGGAGCCCATTCGGTAAGGCCGTCCAGCATATGGTCTACCCCGAAATTGCCCAGAGCGGTGCCGAAGAATACCGGAGTGAGATCCGCCTTCAGGAAATCCTCCAGACTGAATTCATTGGAAGCAGCCTTGACGATTTCGATCTCCTCCCGGAGCTCCTCTGTCAGGTCTCCGCCGATGGCGTTTTCGAGATCCGGATTATCAAGCCCCTTGATGACCCGCTTTTCCTGAATTTCAGAGCCGTGTCCGGATTCGTAGAGGTAGATTTCGTCCCGGTAAAGATGGTAGATGCCCTTGAAGCTCTTGCCGCAGCCAATGGGCCAGGTAATGGGAGCGCACATAATGGCCAGCTCCTTTTCCACCTCGTCCATAAGCTCCAGAGGATCGCGGGTTTCCCGATCCAGCTTGTTCATGAAGGTGAGAATAGGGGTGTCCCGAAGCCGGGTTACCTCCATGAGCTTGCGGGTTCTGTCCTCCACGCCCTTGGCCGCGTCAATAACCATGAGACAGGAATCCACCGCCGTCAGTACTCTGTAGGTGTCTTCAGAAAAGTCTTCATGGCCCGGAGTGTCCAGGAGGTTAACCAGACAGCCGTTGTAGGGAAACTGCATTACGGAGGTGGTGACGGAAATGCCGCGCTCCTTTTCCATTTCCATCCAGTCTGACTTGGCAAAGCTGCCATTGCCGCCGCGGCCTTTGACGGTGCCGGCCTTCTGAATGGCGCGGCCGTAAAGCAGCAGCTTTTCGGTAATGGTGGTTTTACCGGCGTCCGGGTGCGAAATAATCGCAAATGTGCGCCGCCGGTTGATTTCGTCCAGAAATTCCTGAGAAGCCATGGAGTTAAGATCCTTGATTGTCCTTTCTAATTACAAAAAAAGGTCTGAGGCCGAAGCCGCAGACCGCAGTAACATAAAAAATATCAGCAGATTTCCAGCGCCGGCATGCTCTTTACCAGATCGTCAATGGCTTTGATCTGGGTCAGGAACGGCTTTAAGAGCGCCAGCGGGAGAGCGCTGGGCCCGTCGCACTTGGCGGCATCGGGGTTGGGATGAGCCTCCAGGAAGAGTCCCGCAATGCCCACGGCCATGCCGGCGCGGGCCAGCTCGGCTTCCTGCTTTCTTCTGCCGCCGGAGGCTGCCGCATTGGGATCCCGGCACTGCAGGGAGTGGGTGACATCAAAAATCACGGGAGCGCCGCCGGAGGCCTCCTTCATCACGCCAAAGCCCAGCATGTCCACTACCAGATTGTCATAGCCGAAGGAGGAACCGCGTTCGCAGAGCATGATCTGATCATTGCCGCATTCGGCGAACTTTTCCACAATGTTGCCCACCTGGGCCGGGCTCAGGAACTGCGGCTTTTTAACATTCACGGGCTTTCCTGCGGAGGCAATGGCCTTGACCAGATTGGTCTGCCGGGCCAGAAAAGCCGGAAGCTGCAGCACGTCGGTCACCTCTGCCAGGGGAGCTACCTGATCCTCTTCATGGACATCGGTGATTATTTTTACGCCGAACTCCTTTTTCAGCTTTTCAAAAATTCTGATGCCCTGTTCCAGTCCGGGGCCCCGGAAGGAGTGAATGGAGGATCGGTTGGCCTTGTCCCAGCTGGCCTTGAAGACATAAGGGATATGAAGCTCCTCGGTAACCCGGACATAGTGCTCGGCGGCTTTAAGAGCCAGTTCCTCGGATTCCAGCACGTTGATGCCCCCGAAAAGCACAAAGGGCTTATTGTTGGCAACCTCAATGTCCCCGATTTTTACGATTTTGGCGGCGGTGCTCATGCTTGTTCCTCCTTTATCAAAGCGCCCACGGTCACTCTTTCGTTATTTCCCAGATCCCGGATGGTATCCACGGAGCTGAAGCAGGCATCCCGGAACAAATTGCGCACATCCGGCCCCTGCTGAAAACCGTGCTCAATAATGATCCAGCTGTCAGGACGCATATAGCTGGCGGCCTGATGCAGAATGGTGATAATGTCGTAAAGTCCTACCATGGGCGCCACGAGAGCGGTTTTCGGTTCAAAGCGCAGGTCTCCCTTGGTGAGATGGGGGTCGTCCTGAGCTATGTAGGGGGGATTGGACACTATAATATCATACTGGTGTCCGGCTTTGATGTTCTTGAACCAGTTGCTGTTCCAGAAGTGCACCGGGAGGCCCAGAGCATCCGAATTCTCCTGCGCTACCCGGAGAGCCGCATCTGAATAGTCAATGGCATCCACTTCGGCGTCCGGGAGCTCCTTTTTGAGCGCCAGGGCAATGGCTCCGCTGCCGGTGCCCATGTCCAGAATCCGGAGGGTGCGGCCGGGATTTTTAGCCTTAAGGAGACTGGCTCTGATAAGAGCCTGATCCACCACGGTTTCCGTATCCGGACGGGGAATCAGGGTGTCCGGGGTAACCTTGAGCCTGAGAGACCAGAATTCTCTCCAGCCGACGATATAGGCTATGGGCACTCCGGTGAGCCGCTTTCTGGTCATTTCCCGGATCAGTTCCACATTGTCCGGAGAGATTTCCTCCTCGGGGTGGGTCAGCAGGTACGACTTTTCCCGGTTGAGCACATGGGATACCAGACAGTAGGCCTCAATGGAGGATACTTCCCGGGAATTGGTAAAGGATCTCAGAATCTTTTCTGATTCGCGATAAATTTCGCCTGCTTGCATAACGCCTGCCTCATTTCTGCTTGTTCAGCCTTTATGGTCTGTTTTCGGATCCGTCCTGTTTCGGCTCGTCTTAGCCGGCCCGGGCCAGTTCAGCCAGCTGCGCTGCCTGATGCTCCTCAATAACCGGCAGTACCAGAGCGTCCAAATCCCCGTTCATGATTTCGTCAAGACGGTAAAGGGTCAGATTGATGCGGTGGTCGCTGACCCGGCCCTGGGGGTAGTTGTAGGTGCGGATGCGATCCGAACGATCTCCCGAGCTCAGAATGCTCTGCCGTTCCTCGGACTTTTCCTGAGCTCTCTTTTCTTCCTCCAGTCTGGCCAGCCGGGCTGCCAGCACGGCAAAGGCCTTTTCCTTGTTCCGATGCTGGGAGCGTTCATCCTGACATTCCACGACAATGCCGGAGGGGAAGTGGGTAATTCTGATGGCGGAGTCGGTTTTGTTGATGTGCTGCCCGCCGGCGCCGGAGGAACGGAAGGTATCAATGCGAATATCCTTGGGATCGATTTTGGGAGCCTCGGATTCCGGCACCTCCGGGAATACCATGACGGTGCAAGCGGAAGTGTGCACCCGGCCCTGGGTTTCCGTTACCGGTACCCGTTGCACCCGATGGCCGCCGGATTCGAATTTCATAATGCCGTAAACCCCTTCGCCGCTGACCTTGCAGATCATTTCCTTGTAGCCCCCCATTTCTCCCGGGGATTCGCTCATAATCTCAACAGACCAGCCCTTTTTCTCGGCATATTTGGAATAGAGCCGGAAGAGATCTCCGGCAAAGAGAGCGGCTTCATCGCCGCCGGTGCCAGCCCGGATTTCCAGGAAGGCATTGCTGTCATCCTTGGGATCCCGGGGAAGCAGCATGATCTGAATGTTCTTTTCAGTCTGAGCGATCTTTTCGGCATTCAGGGGCGCTTCCTCCTCTGCCATGAGCCGCATTTCTTCATCAGGGCTTTCTAGCATTTCCTGAATGGCCCGGGCATCCTGAACGGCGGTCTGATATTCCCGGAATACCTTGACCATGCTTTCCAGATCGGCGTATTCCTTGCTGAGA
Organism: Succinimonas sp.; assembly: GCF_045225735.1. Classification (NCBI taxonomy): domain Bacteria; kingdom Pseudomonadati; phylum Pseudomonadota; class Gammaproteobacteria; order Aeromonadales; family Succinivibrionaceae; genus Succinimonas; species Succinimonas sp. The sequence goes on from NZ_JBGVBR010000371.1 coordinate 18,554, forward strand.
GTACGGAATTTTTCCTGATCCCCCACCACCTCCGGCTGGGAAAGGAGGCCCTGCACCTCCTCGTAGCGTTCGGCAATAGTATCCAGTTTGGCAATAATGGTATCTTTTAGCATCTTGGGTTTCTCAAAAGGGCAGCGCGGAAACAGGGCCGGAACTTTTTCTGACAAACGGCGATTTTCCTGAGCTTAATATCCATGCCGGACGTTCTGCAAATGGCCCTTGAATTCCTTTCTAAGTCAGATAAAAAAACAATTTTAAAATTGTGCCGATTTTATCACAGTTTTTATTATTTTGCTGATCTTCCGGGGATCTTTTAACAGGGGGCGCAGCCGGCGGCGGCTTTCCCGGAGCCGCAAAACTCCCGGATTTTCCCGGGGATCCCCGGGAAAACAGCCGGCTACTTTCCGGCAGAACGGGTAAAGCGGTATTCCTGATCGGCTGAAAGCTTCAGGAGAAGCTCGGCTCCGTCAAGGGAGTATTCCGGATCCATTTTCCGGCCGTCGGAGAAGGTCAGAAGAAGTTTTGATCCCGTAATGGCGCCCACCGCCTCGGACACGGCACCGTTTCCGGAAAACCGGAGTCTCAGGTATTTCCGGCCCGGAATCCCTGAGATCTCGAGACCGGTATTGAAGCCGCTTCCGGTCATCTCCCAGGTGCCGGAGAGCCTTTTACCCAGCTCGGAGGCGGTTTCCTTCGTGCCCGGGATAATTTTTTCGCCCCCGAAAAGCAGTTTTTCATGGGGCTTCAGAAGGATGCGGTCCTGATTTTTGTCAATAATGAAGGCAAAATCCTTAAACGGATGATTCCAGTCCAGGCGGATAAAGTTGTCACGAATGGCATAGGTTCCGGTATAGGTGCCTTTTTTCCCATGTTCTCCGTTATAGATCATGGTTACCTTATTGTCCTTGAAGATCCAGGTCTGGGTATCTCCCCGCCACGTGCCCTCAAAGTCTTTTGCGGTGATGCCGTCCAGAGGATAGAGGGCGATGCGGGTGCCGGCCCCCAGTTCAATAAGGTAGATAACCCGATCCTGCCCCTGGGAATCGATAAATACCTCATAGGAGGCCAGAGTTTCCAGTTTGCGTCTCGTATCCGGCTCCCGGTAAAGGATGAGCTCCGGCGGCGTCAGTCCCTGAGGCTTCAGGAGATAATTGAGAAGACCGATGCCCTTTTTGTCCCGGGTGGCCCAGGAGATCTGCCGGGGTCTTTGAGAGGCATCGAAATCAAATGAAATGGTGTCAAAGGTGGGCAAAAGATTGAGGCCGTCCCGCGCCGTCCTGGCGTAATAGCCGATGGTGTAACGCCCCCGAAGCGCGGCAAGATTCCTGCCGGTGGCGGCAATGAGCTCCTGCTGTCCGGGGCTGTTAGTTACCGGCAGGAAGTCAGTGTCCCTGGCGGCGGACTTTCCGCCCATGGTTTCGGTATTGAGGCCATAGGCAATTCTGGCGCCGTCGGGAATGTTGGAAAGGGCGAGAAAGAGCTCGTCATTGCTGTTAAAGCTGATGCGGGGCTTCGTCTCCATGCCGGTAACCATCTGTCCGTTGCTTTCTGTCAGATACCGGACCTCCGGACGGAAATATCCTCCCGGCCGCACGATGATTTCCTTTCCGAGGTCATAGTGATAGAGACCGCTTAACAGCAGGGTTTTGGTGTCGAATAACGCATAAACCCGCACCTCCTGTCCCAGAGGCGGATTAAAGTACCAGCCGGAGGCTGTAATGGTATCGAATTCGGTGTTGGTGTGATCCACCGTGATGTCGTAAATGTCCGTGCCGTTGGTTACCTGATATATCTGGCCGGTGAATTCCCGGAGGAACACGGTTTTGCCATCGGCATAATCCGGGAGAATATCGCTGAGATTGTTCTGGATCAGACTGGCGTCCAGACGATCCTGCTTGGCAAGATCCACCAGAAGCTGCTGATGATTGATGTAGGTGCGATCCGGCCGATCCTGATACTGCACCGCTTCTGCCAAAGTAGTCCAGAGAATGTTTTCTCCGTTCACTGCAAACCGGAGAGCGGTCTGAGTCAGGGGAGTTATGCTGTTAATGGGACGGAGGTCAAAACTGGCCGGATCAGCGGGATCCGCGCCCGGCCGGATTTCGGGAATGCCGATTTCAATGTCCGAGAAAAAGGGATCTTTGCGGCCGTGAAGCTCCTGATTTTTATAGAGCTCCGTAAAATATTCCCGGAAGCCGGATTTTTCCGAAAAGGGGTTTTTGTCATAGTTTGGAAAAACAGAGCCGCGGGATATGGGGGCGTACAGCGCGAGGCCCTTGGTAAACTTATAGGTGTCGCTGTTTTTAGTGTAAACCATAAAATCCCGTATTTTGGCCTTGATGGCCGCGATGCGGTCCCGGTAGGCGGGGTTTGCAATGAGAAGATGATTCAGCCAGTCATCAAGATCGATGGATGACATGGCGTTTTTCTGATCCTCAAAGTCGTTGTAGATTTTCTTCTGGCCGTAATGAAAGCTGTCAGTGATGCTGCGGGTCTGCCGGTAGGTATCCCGGGAGCTGTCCCTTTTAAGCTCTGCGGTCAGGTTTTTCATCTCCGCGGCGAGGGGCTCTGTTTTGGACATGTCGTAGAGGGAAAACGTGGCTTCCTTAGGATAGCGGTTATAGAACTCGATGCTGGCGTTCACAATGCCCTCGCCGGTTTTTCTGGTGGAGACGCCGGGCCGGAAGTGTTTCAGAAAGCCGGCATAATCCATTCCCAGTCCCGGCACGATCTGGGCGCTGGCCACGGTGTATGCCGCAATATCCCGGAAATTGTACAGAGCGTCCAGCTGTCCCATAAGACACATGTCCATTATGAGGAGATCCAGCTTCCCGGAGGGGAGTGTCCTAATTCCCCGGCGGAGGGCTTCCGCAAAGGATCCTGAAGACATGAAGCTGCCGGAACCCTCGTCCTGCAGCAGGAACGGCCAGCCGCCCCCGTGATCCCAGGCAATAAAGGCATATCTTTTTGCCGGGAAGTTGACGGCGGCATATTTGAGGAACTCCTCCGCCACCTTGGGATTTCCGGAATCCAGTTCTCCCAGATCCTGCAGCATTTCCGAAGAAACTGCGGGCAGGGGGACTTTGTTTTCATAATAAGCCGTCATGTCCAGAGCGGGATTATTCCTGACCCGGTAGAGCCGGGCCCCGTGCCAGTTCTGCCAGTCCTGGTAATAACCCTTGCTGCGGTCGATAAAAACCAGAATCTCGGTATCGTCATTCTTGCCCTGCTCCATTTCCAGAAGATCCAAAACCACCGCATCTTCCAGATTGTTGTCTCCGGCAATGTAGACCATCAGCGTCCATTCCCTTTCCGGAGTTTGTTTTCCGGAGGGGGAGTCCGCCAGAGCCTCCGCCGGACTCCAGAATGCTGTAAAAATAAAGCCGGACAAGAGGAGAATGCCGGAAAGACGCTTCGGGAAAGAAATCATTCCGGAGAAAATGTTAATATGCATGGATACCTCTTTTTCTGTGCTGTTTGCCGTATTTCCCGAGCCTTCAGAGCTGCTCGCCGGGCTGATTACGGGTAAATACGTAGGAGCCGCCGTTTTCAAAGCTGAGAGTCAGGCTTTCGCCGGAGGCTCCCTTTTCGTATTTGAAGCCGGCCTTAATCCGGGCTCCGTTGTCATAGCTTAGCAGGATTCTTGCGGATTCCGGAGATCCCACAGCCTCTGCGGTTCTGCCGTCCTCCGTAAAGCGGAAGCGGAGGAGTCCCTGCCGGCCGGCGGGGGTGATTTCAAGCGCTGTTACCTTGCCGGCGGCATTCCGGTACTGCCAGCGGCCCGGAACCTGCTCCCGGAATTCCCGGAGCGTCATGCTGCCGTCTGATACGGCCCGATCCAGAATAGAGTGCACCTTGCCCGCTGACATGATATAAAGCTTTTCATGGAGCCGATCCACGATAATGTAGTACTTGTCTTCCGGAAGTCCCGAAACCGTTAGCTCGTTATTTTTGAGAGCATAGGTTCCCTTATGGACGCCGACGTTGGCAGGAATCCGGGTACCGCTGTATTTGAAGGTAATCCGGCCGCTGTCAAAGGACCAGAACTGGTTTTCGGCGATCCAGGCTCCTTGGAGACTGTCCTCATTAATGTCCCGGAGCGGGAAGAGAGCAAAGCGGTCTCCGGTGCCCTGGGCGATAAGGTAGAAAATTTTCCGGCCGCTGTCATCGCGATCCATAAAGAGCTGAAAGGACGAGGCATTCCGGAAGACATTGTCCGTGCGGCCGCTGGCATCATAGGTTTCCAGCAGGGCCGGAGCCAGCGGGGCGTTCAGATTGCCTGTTACGAACATAACGCCCTGATCGCCGGCGGATGTGTTCCATGAGGGCCAGGAAAATCCCTTGGCTTTGATGCCGTCCTTCCGGAAGCTCAGAATCCCTCTGGTGGGCAGGAGATCCAGATCGCTTTCCATATTTGAAGCAAAATATCCCACCGCATAGCTGTCAAAGATCTCCTGAAGTCCGGCCTTGGCGTTATTCATAAGCCGGATCTGTTCAGGATTGTTTCTGATAACATGATCGCCGGAGGTCTGGGCCTGGCCCAGGGCTCCCGAGATGTTTGCCGAGGTCAGCACGTAGCTCACCCGGACATTATCGGGAAGATTGGCGAGAATCAGCTTGGTCATGCCCAGCTTCACGGAACCGGATACCTCAGGCTGCATTTTACCGGCAGCGTCAAGGTAGCTTAAATACGGTTTAAATACGGCATCCGGGGAGCATGGGGTGAGCCTGCTCCCCTTGCTGTCTGCGATTTGGGCGTAGACCTTCCGGTTGCTGTCAAATATTACCATAACCGGGATTTCTCCCCCGGTGCACTGATCCCGGTAGAGTCCGTATATTCTGATTTCATCCTGATTAAGACTGGTGTGATCCACGGTGACCTTTACCGAGTTCACGCCGTCGTTAAGCTCATAGGCCTGTCCCGGAATCTCTCTTATGAAGGAGGTGGCGCCGTCCCGGAATTTCGGCAGGTATTTCCGGGGATCGTTGATGCTTTCCGGAGTATGGTTCTTAAGATCCAGAATGTTCTGCTCGAAGCTTATATATTTCCGGTCAGGCTGAGCCGGATCGGAAACCAGCTGCAAAAACCTGAGCCAGAGAATCTGCTCCCCGGTGACATCGAAGCCCATGGAGTACTGGCTCAGCGGGGTGATGACCTTTTCGGGAACGAGCTCCTTTTTGCCGGGAGAGGACTTGATTCTGCCGATTTCCGGAGGGGATATTTGAGGCGCTGCTATTTTCATGTCCTGCTGCCGGGCATAGAGATCCGCGAGGTAGTCCTTAAGGCCGGACTTTATGGCAAATTCGGTGGCGGGGTAGTTTCTTTCGCGTTTTGGCCCCCAGACTGCGGGAATTACATTGTCCCGGGCGGCCATGTTTCTTTTGGTCAGAGGGAGATAGACGGAAAGTCCATGGGCATAATCATAGCCCCGGGTGTTTTCCGTATGAATGACGAGGCTGTTAAGAGCTTCCCGGAGTTCGGTGATTTCTTCCCGAAGCGAGCTATGGCTTTTTTCCAGAATGTCCAGCCAGTCAAAAATATCCACCGCCGACGGGCTTTCCAGTCCCTGTTCGGCTTCATCGAAGCCGGAGCTTTCATAATGGAGGGCGTCAACGGTGTTCCGCATGAGAGAGACGGCGTTAGCGGGGAGCTCCCGGCGGAGAGCGGAGACGAGATCCCCGAGACTTTCGGTAACGTCGTCCATGTGTCTGAGATCATAGAAGCTGAAGGAAGCGAGATCGCTTACGGCATTGTGCCTGTTAAAGAAGGCAATGTTTCTTCTGACGATTTCTTTTCCCAGAGCTTCCACCGGCATCTCCCGGGTGAAGAGCGGCAGAATGGCAATATAGTCAGAGGCGTAGGACGGAATGGACGGAGCGCTGGCCACCATGAAATCAGTGATTTTACGGGTTTCATAAAGAACATCCAGCTGGCCCATAAGGCACATGTCGTACATCACGAGGTCAAATTTCTTTTTCGGGAGAACCTGAGCGGCCCGGGCGGCGGCTTCCGTATATTCATGAACCGTCATGTAGTCCCCGTTTTCATCGTCACTCAAAAGGCCGTACCAGCCGTTGCCGTGATCCCAGCCGATAAGGGCATATTTTTCGGCGGGGTAGTTCTCGGCGGCAAATCTGATAAAGCTTTCGAGGTTCCGGGGATCCGACATGTTGATGCTGCCCAGATCCTTTATTACTTCCGAGCTTAGCCGGGGCGGGAGCAGGCTCATATTAAAGGAATCATAAAACTTTCCCATGTCATAAGAGGCGGCAGAGCGGCGTATTCTGTAGATCCGGGCGCCTTTTTCATTGCCGAAGCCGTCAAAAAACTCCGGACTGCGATCCATAAGCACAATGATCTCCGCATCTTCCGGCAGGGCCTTTTCCATTTCCAGCATATCCATGTGGGCAATGGCTTCCAGATTGTTGTCGCCGGACATATACACCATGATTGTCCAGGCCTTTTTATCATGCTGCTGATCCTGACCCGGGGCGGCTTCAGGGCCTCGGGAATATTCCGGCGCGCGGGAGAGAACAGGGGATACTGCCGCAGCCGGATTTGCGGGAGGCAGGTCTGACAGGGCGCTTTTTCCGGGAAGCGGATTTTCCGGAGATCCGGAGTAAGGGGAGGCATGAGAGTCAGAGCGAGAATGACGGCGAGGGGCAAAGGGATCCAGACGGTACCCCTCCGGGAGCGCCTGTTCCCGGAGGGCGGCAGGACTCCGAGAGGCTGTCGCATCATCTCCTGCGGGGGAGCCGCTGTCGCAGGCGGTTATGGTAAAGCCGAGACAGAGCAGGGAAAGGCACAGCGCGGGGGAGCCTTTGATAAAACTGCGAATTTTAGACATGATGCCTCACATATTCAGGAAGAAAAGGGGGACAGCGCCGGCAGCAGAGCTTAAAATTACCGGGATTCCCTGAGCGGGAATCGGGTAAGCGGCCTTTTCCGGTGAACCCTTGAAATTATAACGAAATTTTAAATATTAAAGCGGGGAAATGTTAATTATTAATTATTGCAAAATATATCAAATTATTAACGTGCAAAAAACGGAGCAGATCACAAAAAACAACGGCATAATCTCCTAAAATTGCTGAAAATGCTGCTGCCTTTCCGGGGACTCGCAATTTGCCGCAAATGATTTGAAGCAATGTGATTTAAACCGTAGGCATTTGCGGATATGTTTAAGATGATGTTTTAATATTAAATAACTTTTTATTTATTGAAAAATAATTCCCGGATCGCCGGGACTTGGGAAATTCCTGATGAAAAACAACAGACTTACAGGCTATCTAGCCGGAACTGCGCTGTTCGTCCTGTGCCAGGGCGTCAGCGCCGATACCCTTCCCCCGTTTAATCCGTTCGGGACACCGGCTCCCGGAAATCAGCAGGCTCCGGCCCCGGTAAATCCCGCTGCTCAGGCAGCCTTGCAGGGCTACTGGCAGGGAACAGCCACGAACGGTGCCGCGCTGATTTTTTATTTTGCTCCCGATGGCACGGGGTTCATGCAGATAAACGGTTCCCAGGGCAATTTTAGCTATGTCCTTTCCGGGAATGTCATCACCATTAATGACGGCACCTCTTCCGTCAGCTTTGAGTTTGCCGCGGGACAGGATATTCTCCAGCTAAAGGCAGAAGGGAATGTGGCAACCTTCTACCGGATGAAGCAGCAGCCTGGCCAGCAGCCGAACGCGCAGCAGATTCCGCAGCCGGTTCCTCAGCCTGCTCCGCAGCCCCAGACACCGGCATTGCAGCTTTCCGGAAAATATCAGTGCTCCTCTCCTTCTATGCCCCGCACTTCATTTGTTTATGATTTCACTCCGGCCAATTACGCGGTTTACGTTACCGTGCCCGGAACCAAGCTCAGGGACACCTTTATGGAATACGGAAGCTACCGGATTGAGGGAGAGCAGCTTATTTACACCGTGCTGCAGCATCCGGTGGCGACAATGGTGGGACAGACCGGCGTTAACTACCTTGCAGTGACCTCCGATGGCTTTTTAATGCGGACAACGGACACCGAACTTCACTGCGCCAGGAAGGTTAATTAAACGACCCGCATCGATGAAGAAGCATGGAGGATGTTATCCGCACCGCTTCATCGGCAAGGGGGATTTGCTTTCTGATTTGTTTGGCATTTGAGATTTTTTTATGAAAAGATACATACTGCGTTCGCTGGCTTTTGCAGCCTCTTTTTTAACACTGACCGCCTTTGCCGGCGTTAATGATGTCATTATGAGCATGGCTCAGCCCTCAGGTTCCTCCGGTTATTCCGGCATTGAGGCCGGCCGGGGCATTAACAGTCTGGAACGGGGCATTGCCGGAGGTCTTAATGCGGGAGCTTCCCCCCTTAAAAAACTGGAAAACCGGGGGGCTTCAGACATTGGCAGGATGCTTTCGGGGATCAATTCATCCATGTACGGCTTCTGGATCTCTCAGAATCCCAATATCCCCATGGTGCTGATGCTGGGAGAACAGTCTATCGGATCTCTGGGCTATGCCGGTCAGATTATGGGCTTTACCTATGTGATTCAGAATAACGCTCTCTTTATTACCGATATGCAGGGACAGCAGTACACCATTCCCTGCGTAATACAGAATAATGTCCTTACCATTACCATAAACAATGTGGCCTACAACCTAGTCAAGTACCAGGGGCCGCTGCCTCAGCAGGGACAGCCGGGCTTTGGCGGCTGAGCCGGGCCGGATTTTTTTACAGACGGAATTTGCGTTTTTTTGGGAATTTTGCATATGCATAGATTAATTAAGCTTGTACCGGCCGCGCTGCTGATGCTTTCGGCAGCTTCTCCGGCTGATGATTTTCCTCCGTTTTTCCCCGCTCCCGGTACCGGAGCCCAGACTCCGGGAACTCAGGCTCCCGGCCCGGGGGGCCAGACCGGCGGCACCGCGGTAGATACCGGAACCGGCATATACATTCCGTCAAATCCGCAGCCGCAGCCCCAGCCTCCGGTAACGCAGCCGGTTCCCCCGCCCATGCCTCAGAACAGCATTCTGGGCAAGTGGGGCGCTTATGCTGGCGGACAGTCCATGGAGTTTATCTTTAACCCGGACGGCAGCGGCACTCTTATTGCCAACGGGCAGACGATGAACTTTTTCTACGGCATTCAGGGGAATACCCTGATTATGTGCGGTGATCGGAACTGCGCCACCGGAGCCAATCAGCTTATGTTCTCCCTTAACGGCAATATGCTTTATATTAATATCAACGGTCAGAATATGCCCTTCCAGCGGGTGGCCGGAGGCGGCATGCCGGCGCCTCAGGTTCCGGTTAACGGCCCGGCACCGCAGCAGCAGGGACTTAACGGCACCTTTGCATGTCAGATTCCCAATAATCCGCAGATGCAGCTCTACCATGAATTTGCCGGGAATGTTTACCGGGTATATATGTCTCAGGGAAATATGCCTAAGACGCTTATCGAGGTGGGCAGCTATACTCTTAATGGCACTCAGTTTAATTACATGGTGCAGCAGTCCCCGAATCAGCAGATCGTGGGCACCTCCGGAACCAATATGATACAGTTTACCGGTAACGGCTATATCATGCAGATACAGGGCGGTTCCATTACCTGTACCCGGAGCTATTAGCGGCCGTTTTAGCTAATGACAGTCCCGCAGGCGAGACAATCTTCTCCCGGCGGGATTTTTTTTTGCCGGAGCAATGATTTTTGCTATACTGCCCCCCTGATCTTTCTGCCTGTCATTTCCTGGTGATTATCGATGCTCATCATGTTTTTTATTGTCTATCCGCTGTGCCTCCTGATCCTTAGCTGGTTTCTGCTGGTAAAGCCTCTCGGTCTCAGGCGGAAATGGGCGTTCCTGCTTCTTTTTGTTTATTTTTGCGGTTCCTTCAAGGATCTGATTTCCAATCTGTCCGGAGGATCTAACATAGTGGCCCCGGAAGCCTCCTATGAAGTGGTAACCTGGATGAGCACCCTGAATATAACGGTGATTATCTCCCTGTTTCTGGCTCTCTGGATTCATGCGGGCCGGTTCATCTGGAAGCTCCTGCACCGGGAACAGGCTGACAGGATGCTGAGCTTTCGCTGGCAGTATCTGGCAATTACGCTGGCAGCGGCAGTTCTGGCTATGGTCGGCCGCATGAATGCCGGAGCTTTGCCGGAAATTCATAAGTACACTCTGTTTGATGACAGATATCCGCAAACCTCCCGGGGATTTGTCAGAATCGCTCATATTTCGGATACTCATTTTGGCACCAGCGTGGGTCCGGAACAGGCCCGAAAGGCCATGGAAATGGTGAATCAGACAGAGCCGGATCTCATACTGATTACCGGCGACATGATTGACGGCCGTCCGGAAAAGTCCCGGGAGGAGACCGTATATTTTAAAAACCTGAAGGCCAACTACGGCATTTACGCCGTGCATGGCAATCATGAATACTATTCTTACCCCGATGAATGGGATCCGGTCTGGCGGGATCTGGGCATTACGATTCTGGAAAACGAGCATGTTCCCATAGTTATAGACGGAAAGACCGCGCTTTATGTGGCGGGCATCAGCGACCGTCAGGCTCTCCGGGTGCAGGATAAGAATTATGAGGGGCCGAACCCGGAAAAAGCTCTTCGGGGAATTCCGCCGGAAATGCCGGTGGTTCTTATGAGTCATCGCCCGGCGGAATTTAACCGGGTGGCTCCCATGGGTGTGGCTCTCACTCTGGCCGGACATACTCACGGCGGGCATATTGCCGGGCTGGATCGGGTTATCAAGCTTCTGAACGGTGGTTATGTGGCCGGGTATTATGCCAAGGGAGACAGCCGGCTGATTGTCTCCAGCGGCACCTTTCTCTGGGGCGGATTCTTCTGTCGTCTGGGGACGCCCCGGGGGGAAATCGCGGTGATCGATCTCATGCCCCGGAAGCATGATTAGCGAAAGGGCGTGATTCCGGAAATAACCTGCTTATGAAAAAGCGGCCGGGCCGGTACCTGATACAGGCGGGCCGCAATAAAAAACTGAGGGCCGTTATGGCAAAAAGTTCGTCTGTTTATGTTTGTTCGGCCTGCGGAGCCGAGTTTCCCAAATGGCAGGGCCGCTGTCCGGAATGCGGCGAGTGGAACACCATAGAAGAGACTTTGGCCCCTGCGGGAAATCGTCCGCTGCAGGTTAAAGCCGCTCAGGGCTCAGCATCTCGCGGCGGCAGATTTTCAGGATTTGCCGGGGCTCAGGAATCCGGAGCGGTGGATCTGGGGTCGGTGCCCCTGACGCAGATCCCGAGGATTCATTCCGGCTTCGGGGAACTGGATCGTGTGCTGGGCGGCGGCATTGTGCCCGGGTCTGTGGTGCTTATCGGAGGCAACCCGGGAGCCGGAAAATCCACCCTGCTCCTTCAGATGGTGAGCTTTCTGGCTGCGAACGTGAAGGTGCTTTACGTTACCGGAGAGGAATCGTTGCAGCAGGTGGCTTTGCGAGCAGGGCGACTGGGGCTTAATACCGCCAAGGTGCGCATTGCCACGGAAACCGGGGTGGACAGGATAATCTTTCTGTGCGAGAAGGAAGAGCCGCAGGTTCTCATTATCGATTCCATTCAGGTGATGTACATGGATGGCATTTCCTCCGCTCCCGGCAGTGTTTCTCAGGTGCGGGAGAGCGCCGCCGCTCTGACGCAGTTTGCTAAAAGGAAAAATATCTCCGTCTTTATGATCGGGCATGTCACCAAGGAAGGATCCCTGGCAGGTCCCAAGATACTGGAACACTGCGTAGACTGCTCCCTGCTCCTGGAGGGGGATCGGGATTCCCGCTTCCGCACCCTGCGCTGCCAGAAAAACCGTTTCGGAGCCGTGAACGAGATCGGGGTTTTTGCCATGGTGGACAAGGGCCTCCGGGAAATAGACAACCCTTCGGCCATTTTTCTTAATCGGACGGAGGTCGTAAGTCCGGGATCCGCCGTCATGGTGATCTGGGAGGGCTCCCGGCCTCTCCTGGTGGAGCTCCAGGCCCTGGTGGACAGCACCCAGTACGGCAATCCCCGCCGGCTCACCATTGGCACCGAGGCCAACCGTCTGGCCATGCTCCTGGCGGTGCTGCACCGGCATGGCGGCGTGTCCATGGGAGATCAGGATGTGTTTGTTAACGTGGTGGGCGGCGTTAAGGTGGAGGAGACCAGCTCGGATCTCCCGCTGGTGGCGGCTCTCTTGTCCAGCTACAACTCCCGGGCGCTGCCGCGGGATATGGTGATCTTCGGGGAAATCGGACTTTCGGGGGAAATCCGGCCGGTGCAGAATGGCGCAGACAGGCTAACCGAGGCCTACAAGCATGGCTTTAAACAGGCTATCGTGCCCAAGGACAATGCGCCCCGGAAGAAAATTCCGGGCATGACGGTTTATCCGGTATCCAGCCTGTCAGAGGTAATGAGTCTGATCTGAGGGGGAGTGGGGAGCTTTGGAGGAACAGCTCTGTCCCCGCATTCCGGAGAGTCGGAAGCCGGGACTTTATGCAGATGAATGCCAGTTTAACGTTAGCTGAAAAGATGCTCCAGATCCCTTTGCAGGAGATCCTCGCTGCCGTTGCAGTTGAACTCCACAATGCGCCGGAGCTCGGTCATGCTGTCAATGTCGATGCTGGTGCACACCACCCCCACGGAGGAACCGTCCACCCGGGCCACCCTGACATCGAAGGTAATGGTGATCTCCGGGCTGATGGCAATGTCCAGCGTGCCCTCGTCTCCCTTCTTCACCTGGGCGGCATCGTGAACCTCAATAAGGGCGCTTTTGATGGAGATATCCTTGACGGTGATTTCATGCTGCCGGCCGTTTTTCAGGGTCAGCATGCCCGGGGATTTGTAGGCTACCCGGGAGAACTGCCTCTTTTCCCGGATCTCGGGGGACGCGGCCGCCTCGGACATGGTATTGTCCATGATCTGGAGAGCCACCACCATGCGATCCTCATGCTTGAACCGAACCTCCATCAGTTCTCCGATGCGGGTGAGGGCCTGCCGGATCAGGGGGACGTTTTGGTCGTTAAGTCCCTCAGAATACATATCGTTGAACTGCAGCAGTTGTTCCGTGTTGTCCTCGATGCGGGGCACCAGTCTTCTGGCAATGGTCAGCCGGCGGTTGGAAACGTGCTCCATGATGGTCAGAATTTTCGGGTAGATGACAAAGTGCCCGCGGGTCAGATAGTCCACCAGGGCCTGGCAGAATTCGTTAAGCTGTTTTCCGGCCTCTTCCCGGGAAAGAGTTTTTCCGTCAAGCTCGTCCGGGATGTTCAGGATTTTAAAATAATCCACAATCAAAGTCTCGCGTACCTGGATCATGTCGTTTATCCACTGAAGATTTCCCTTGGATACCTGCTTTGTACGTTCCAGAGTGGTTAACAGCATAATATTCTCCCAGTCGTGTCATCATATGATTTTGAGAACCCGCGCCTATTAGAGTATAGCCGAGGCCGGTTTTGATTTTTGCCGGCCGGATTGCACTTTGATGCTTAACTTTGTTTTTTGAAAGGAAATGCGAACAAAGTGGCATTCCGGGGGGCTTGTTTCTGAAAATTCTTCGCGTGTCCGGAAAGGGCGTTCCGGTCTGAGAACCCGGAAACCGTGATTATAACGGGGTAAAGCGGCATGACGGGACGAATGATCTTTTTTTTTAGGGCAAAGGTGTGCATAATTACCATGGCAGTGTATTTTGCGGAGTGCTGTATTTGAAATGATTAACGAAAAAGAGATGCAGGCGTACTACCAGGAAATCGCTCCCAGACTTACCAATTACCTTGTGTCCGACGGCACGCCTTATGAGCAGGCCTGCGACATAGTTCAGGAATCATTTATCAGAGTCTGGCAGCACCGTGATAAGCTGACAGCCGAGGACAGCATATCGGGACTGGTGTTTCGGATCGCCAAGAATATTAAGATCGATAATTTCAGAAAATACCGCAAAGAGGTGCTGGTCGAAGAGTACGAGGATTCGGTGGTGCCGGCGGTGGAGGATAATCAGGAGAACAGTCCTGAGGATACCCAGTATCTCAGAAGCTGCATCAACAAGGCTCTGGACAGTCTGAACAAGGATCTCAGAACCTGCTATACGTTGTATAATGTCGGTGAAATGCCCATAAAGGATATTGCCGAAATGCTGGGCATATCCGAATCTCTGGTCAAGGTGCGCATTCACCGGGCGAAGCTTTTTCTGGCGGAAAAGCTGCAGTATCTCCGGGATCAGGGGGATTTCTGACGGGCATCGTCTTTGACGCTTAAATTCTGGAGCTAATCGTGAGATCATCTTCCCGGGATTCTGTGGGTATTTTAAAATGGCGGAGCTCTTCTGTTTCCGCTTTTTTTGTTCTCTTTTTCGTCACTCTGGTTTTTATTCTGGGGGTGGTCTGGAGCTGCTCCGCCCGCATTACGGAAAGAGTAAAAGGAGAGGGCATCACCCTGCTCAGCGGCGGCATCAGAACCGTTTATGCCCAGGGCGACGGCATCATTACCAATATGAATGCCAAAACCGGAGCTCTTATCAGTCAGGATGAGGTTATTGGCATTATCCACAATTCCGCCGATTATCAGAAATTTGCCCTCCGGCATGATAATAACAGCGGCGAAGATCCCGGCGACATCCGTCTTTACTACAGCAGATACTGGCTCAGAAGCCCGCTCACCGGCCGGGTGATAGAAATTTTTCAGGACGAGGGCACCTACGTGAAATCGGGAGATCCGGTGGCTATCGTAGCCTCTTCCCCTGATGAAGGCATTTATCTTCTGGCGGTGTTCAGCGCGGAAAATTCTAAAAGGATCCGGGTGGGCATGAGTGCCTTCTTTTCGCCCCGGGAGGCCCCGCCCTCCAGATACGGCTATATTCGGGGCGTCGTCCGGGAGATCAGCGGCTCCCCGGTGAATCAGGAGGCGATTGTGCAGGAGCTTTCCAACGAATCTCTGGGCCGGGAGCTTTCCAAGGGCCGGGCCATGTACCGCGCCGTGATTCAGCTGATTCCCGACCGTTCCAATTCCAGCGGCTATTCCTGGACCTCCGGGCAGGAGTTTCAGGACAAAATCGTAAACGGCGTGATGGGGGAGGTTACGGTAAATGTGGAATACAAACCGCCTGTAGCATACCTTCTGCCCCGGCTGGCCAGTATTCTGGGATTGCGCTGAGGAGCCTTCCATGTTCGGCGCGCGCTGTTTTAACACTCCCGTTATTCTCCAGATGGAGGCCCAGGAATGCGGCGTCGCATCGCTGGCCATGATTCTGGGCTGGTATGGCATTTCCGAAAATCTGGACAGCCTCAGGGATCGCTGTCATACCGGGCGGGACGGCATCAGGGCCTCCGTTCTCCTGGCCGTGGCCCGGGAATGCGGTCTTAAAGCCCGGGGGCTCAGGGCCGATATTGCCTATCTCAGAACCCTGCGTCATCCGGTGATTCTTTTCTGGCAGAAGCAGCATTATCTTGTTTTCAACGGAGTGAGCCGGGACGGCCGGAAATTTTATCTTAACGATCCTGCGGAAGGAGAGCGCACCGTGCTCCTGGATGAGATGGAGCAGAGCTATTCCGGAGTGGTGCTGGAGTTTTCCGGCGGGGCGGATAATGCCGGCTGGCGCGGAAAAATGCAGCGTTATTTCTCCCGGAGGCAATCCGGCGATTTTGCCCGTTTTCGCAGTCTGTTCGGAAATTTTCACAAGGAGCTTCTCCTGATTTTCTGGAGCCTCTTTCTTTTTATTCTGACGGTCTCGCTGTTTCCTTCGTTTATCAAGCTCTGGGCGGACAATGTTCTTCTGGGCAGCGACAACTGGATCTCCGGCGCGGCAGTTTCCTTCGGGGTGGTCATTATTGCCCAGCTGGCGGTTCTGGCTGTTTATAACTGCTTTTCCGCAGATCTGCTCCGGCGGGTAACCGTTAAAAAATGCTATAAGTCCCTGCGGGATCTGTTTCGGCAGCCCCTGATGTACTTCCGGCACCGCACCCCAGGCAGCATTCAGGGCAAGGTTCTGGCTCATATCCGGCTGACCAGGGAAACCTTTGTCAGAATGACCGCTCCCGTTACCGTGGTTTCCGCTCTTACTCTTCTTATCGGAGTGATGTTTTTGGTTAACCGGGAGATGACCAGCTTTATTCTGGTGTTTATTGTTCTTGAGGGCATTCTGATTCGCATTCTCTGGGAAACCCGCATTCGTCAGGAAAAGATTTATCAGGCCAGGAGAGATCATTGCTTCGATGCGGTGCATCAGGGACTGGATATCTACCGGGATCTGAAGCTTCTGGGACGGGAGGATGCTCTTTTTGACCAGTGGTCAGAGGAAATGCTCCGGTTAACCTGGTCTCTGGAAAATATTCGGCTCCGGAATTCGCTGTTCCGGAGCATGTCCCAGGCCGGGGTGGTGCTGGGCAATGTGGTCATTATCGGCATTGGTTCCTTCAGAGTGGTTTCCGGAGAGATTTCCATCGGAGATCTTACGGAGTTTGCGTTCCTCATGCTGGCGATTTCCATTGCCTTCCGGGAAGTCATAGCCATGAATCTTAAGTTTGATTCCCTGTCTCCGGAGGAAATGAACATTGCCGATTTGGAAAAGATCCGGGATCCCGGCTGTTTCCGGGAAGGCCCGCCGGCTGAAGCCGCTCCGGTTTCCGGCGGAAAAAGTTCTGTGCCGGGATTGACTGTGCCGCTTGCCGCAGGTTCTGACAGGGCCGGAGAACCATTTCTGGGGCCTAATGCCGAGCTCGTGCTGGATAATGTCTCCTTCTCCTATCAGGACGGCGGCTTTGCCATCAGGAATTTTTCTCTGAAAGCGGCGCCGGGGCGCGTGGTGGCCATAGTGGGAGCCAGCGGTTCCGGAAAAAGCACCGTGGCCAGAATCGCCGCCGGCCTCCTGGCACCTTCTGAGGGCAAGGTTCTTCTGGGCCGTTATCCTCTTTCTGAAATCACGGCGGAGTCCTTCTATGCTCATGTGGGGTATACCGCTCAGGAAAGCCAGATCTTTACCGGCACGCTGGAAGAAAATATAACCATGTTTGATCCTCTGGTGAACGTTTACGATTACTGGCGCGCGCTCCGGGACGTAGGACTGGATGCGGAGTTTATTGAACGGGGAGTGGGAAACGCCTGCCGCATCACCGGCAACGATGATTACCTTTCGGAAGGGCAGCGGCATCGGCTTTCTCTGGCCCGGGCCTTCTATCGCAGAACTCCGATCCTTATACTTGACGAGGTCACCGGAGCTCTGGATACCGTCATGGAACAGAATATCTACAAGGCGGCCCGCCGGCGGAATGCCGGACTGATAACCGTTACCCACCGTCTGACTCCGGTGCGTTATGCCGATGAAATAATCGTCATGGAGGGGGGAGAAGTCCGGGAACGGGGAACCTGGGATGATCTTATCAGGGCAGACGGGCTTTTTAAGTCCATGGTGATGTCGGAAAATCCCGGGAGGAGCCATGGCTGATCAAAAGGTTCATATCGGAGAGGGCAGCCGTTTTTCCGAGGACAGCCAGTATTTCAGAAACGGATTCAGGATCCTCCGGGGCTCCCTGAGCGTTTTCTGCAACTATATCGGGAACGCTGCCTTTCGCATTGGATCCATGGGAGAAGGGGATACTCTTAAAAGGTGTGAATTTGACGATGTATTCAGCCTTTTTGTGGTGGCGGAAACCGATCTCGACATTTTGCTGTACTCTGAAGAGGTTCAGGACAGCGTATTTGAGACCTCCCTTATCCGGGCTCTCTATCGGGAGTATCCGGAAAGTCCTCGCATCATCACCCTGAAAAATCTTCCGGAAATGGTATATGCCCTGGTAGGAGAACGGGAAAGCTTTGACCGGAATCTCAGGCGGCAGAATCGGAATCTTATCGCTTATGACATTAATGCTCTTCTGGGAGAGCAGTCCGGGATGGGAGAACCGGAGGAGAATGCTGTTTCCCGCCGCGGCTCGGTTCCCAGTAAAAATGCGCTTCTGGGAATAGTCCGGGAAATTGCCGAGTGGCGCGGACTGGAGATCCATGACGGGTGGTCAGTTTTTGATATTCCGGTGCTGTCTCTGGAAGAAAAGCTTAAGGCCTTTGCGGAAATCAACGGTTTCCGGATCCGCCGGCTCCGGCTTTCCGGAAATGTTATCAGAGCGGATAACCGGTATCTGGTGTTCCGCCAAACCGATGACAGCCGGAAGCGGATTCCCATGATACTGTCATTAGCAGGGGGGCATAACTGTCTCAGTTCCTCCCTGAAGGGCGGCGCCCGGGAATTTTTCAAAAAGAACGCTGTTCTTCCCGTGGAGAACGAGGCCTACGAATTCCTGTTTCGGGAGCCCGAGACGGACAATTCCCTGAAAATGGTGTTTCGAAAGAGATCCGGCTACCGGATCATTTTTCTTTTGTTTCTCATTTCCTCCCTGTTAATTTACGGCATTACGCCCTTTTTTGCGGATTATTTCGTATCCGGGATTCTGCCCTTCGGCGAAGAGGACGAGATTTTCCGGTGCTTTATGTTTCTGGCCTTGCTGATTCTGGTCTGGGGCGGTTTTGAAATGGTTCCCCGCATGCTGCTGGATGCGGTTTCTGTCAGAAACACCGAGTGGCAGTGCTTCCGGATAATGGATAATTTCTTTCTTTCCCATCCTGACCGCATTCGCAGGTTCAGCCGGGGAGATCTGATGCGCGGCATTCTCCGTCCGTTATCCGGAGCCTCCAGAAACTATGATTCGTTTTTTGCGTTTTTTTTGCATTCCAGCGTGATCCTGGCGGCGCTGATACCGCTTTTTGCCATCGGAGGCCCGGCTGCGGGGATGGCCAGTCTGCTTCTGGCGGGCTTTTTCGGGGCGGTGGCCTGTCTGGTAACGTTTTTGGCTATTGTGAAGGCCCGGGAGGCGCAAAAGTACCGGGAAAACTACCGCAGGATTATCAGGGAGACTGCCCAGGGCATTGTGCATGTGAGAGCCTGCAATGCTGAAAACAATGCAGCCCGGAAGTTTTTGAAGTCTTTTGTTCCCGGCATGGAGGCGGAGAGCAGCATGCGCATTCGCACCGCCTTGTACCATTATTGTGTGGCTATTTTTCCGGTGCTGTCTCTGCCGGCTCTGCTCATTATTATGTCTTTTTTTGAAAAGACCGCGCTTTCCGAAAATCTGGCGGTGCTTATAGCCGGATTTTTTCTGGTTACGGCCGTGGTGAATCTGGCGGTTCATGCCGTCCGCTGGAGATCCCGGAAGCAGGAGAGCCGGAATGAGCTTTTGGAGGATGACGGTAATTCTCAGGCCGGCAAGATCGTGCGGATTCTTGACGGTCATGTGGAGGTCAAGAATATTTCCTTTCGGTATCAGGGGCAGGAGGAATACGTATTTAAGAACGTTTCCATGGATATCGCTCCGGGGCAGTTTGTGGCTATTGTGGGGCCGTCGGGTTCCGGCAAAACCACGCTGATACGTCTTCTTCTGGGAGAGCTGGGCCTGGAAAGCGGGCAGATCTTCTGGAGCGGGCTCGGACAGGGGGCTCTTAATCTGCACTTCCTGAGACGGCAGGTGGGCACTGCCATGCTGGACAGCACGGTCTTTGCGGGCACCATTCTGGATAATATCGTGATCGGCACCGCTGCCGGGGAAGAGGAAGCCTGGAAGGCTCTGGAGCTGGCCTCCTTTGCCGCCGAGGTGAGATCCTGGCCGATGGGAATCCATACTGCCATTTCCCGGGATCGCATTTCCGGAGGTCAGATGCAGAAGCTGCTTATTGCTCGGGCTCTGGTAACCAATCCCCGGGTGCTGATACTGGATGAGGCCACCTCGGCCCTGGATACCATTTCTCAGGATCGCATTCTCAGCAATATTTCCCGCATGCACATTACCAGAATTGTTACCACCCACCGCATGAGCACGGTGATTAATGCCGACAGGATTTATATTCTTGACCGGGGCGGCATTCAGGATGCCGGAACCTACCGGGAGCTTATGGGGAGAAGCAAGTTCTTCCGGATGCTGGCTTTGGGGAAAAACAGGGAGGATCATTCATGAAAATACCGTACATGCTTCCGGTTGTTTACACCTCGCTGGTAGTGCTGCTATGGGCTCTTTTTGCGTTTTCGGAATACACCCTGATAAACCGTGATTTTCAGGAGGAGTACCGGGATGCCCGGAAGGCTCAGGTGGAGGCTGCTGAACACTTTATTATCGGAGTTCCCTACAATAATGAGTCCCCGACTTCGGTGCAGGCGGTAAATGATTTGGAAAAGGCGGCAGAAAGGATCAACGCCGCCGGGGGCATCATGGGCCGCAAGGTAATGCTCCGAAAGGAAGGGCAGGTACGCAGCACCGTTTCCTACTATGCCTATCTGGAGGAGGTTTGCGCGCCGTTTGACACTGCGGTGTGCATCGGCCCCTTTGATACCAGGCATCTCATCTCCGGGAGAGCCATCACCCATGAAAAGTCCGTCCCCTATATCTCCCCCGCAGCGGAAAAGATCAACGGTCTTCCGCCGCTGGATAATGACAACTTTGTCGGCTTTCATCCGGAGCTCCGTCATTTCACGGACGTGGTATTTAACGATATTGCCGGCAAGGACATTAAAAGCATTCTTTTTATCTGTCCGGATCGGGATTCCTATGGCGATCTCTTTTGCACGGATATTGAATCCCGGTTCAAGGGGAAGTCGTTTTTGGGCATTTACCGGGTAAATTATCTATTTCCTCTGAATGAGACCCCCAGCGTGCTTATGGATACCTATTTGCAGAACCCGGATCTGGGAGCGATTGTTTTTGCCGGGATGAACCGGGATCTCCCCAGCATGGCGCGGATTTTAAGGGACTATAACATTAACGTTCCGGTGTATACCAGCAATGTGATTTCAGTAAAAACCGCTAATGTGTATAACGGCATTGCCTGGCATATCCCCGTGCTGGAAATAGCAGGTCAGGAGCTTAATTCCACCGGGGTTCCGGAATCTGTCAAAAGCTCCTACACCATTTCGGAGCTTATTCTGAGAACACTCAAACGAGTGCTGGAAAGCACGGAGTACGATCCCGGCACCCTTCCGGCAAATTTGCGCCGGGAGGTTAAGGAAATCAACGAAAGCATCGAGGCCCGGAAGAATATCAGACTGGAAAAGCTGAAGAATCGCTGATTGGCGGCACCGAGAGTCCTGGACTTGCTCGTGGCTGAAGTTAATACAGTGTCTGACGAATAGTACAGGGGTATTAATCAGCTTGTTTATTCGGAGGTGGTTTAAATGCCCCAATGAAGCGGGAGAAAGGAGAAAGTAACGATTTTGACTTTGCGCAGTGCCTAGGATATACTTGCCGGCTTGTTTGTTTTCAGTTTAGCTTCTGTGATTTTCCGGAGGATTTTTCATCGACTGCGCAGTTACGGATCAGGCAGCCTTGTCTTCTGCCGAATGCCGATGCAGCCTTTTGATCATTTGCAAAAAAAATGAAGTTTTTCTGCAAAAAGTGTAACCTTGGGAAGATTCGTACGTTTTAAGAACAGAAAGGCACATCATAACAGTGCAAACATATCTCAGGAAGGGTGAACGCTATGAACAACGATATCGATTATGTAGACAGACTGGTGCGCAAGGCATACAACGTACAGGCTCCTAAGTGTCCGGATTTTGCAAACATTGCTCTGGAACCGGATAGCGAGCTCTGGGGCGAAAAGGAAGAAAGCAAGCAGGGCTTCTTCGGTTCTCTGATGAGCCTCATCAAGAGCAAGAAGGAAAGCGTGAAGAGCAGATTTGAAGAGATGTCCGATCATTCTCTCGATGGAATCTGCGCTGCCGGTCAGGATGAGAAGCGTGATGAAGAGGAAACCAGAGAGGCTGATGACGAACTTGATAATGATAAGAAGTAACAGCAAAGTCGCAATCAAAATCAAAAAGCATTCCCATGGATCTCAGGAAAGAGCACGGAACCCCGGAAAGAGCGAGCCTCCCGGGGTTTTCAGTTCTTTAATCCTGATGATTATGTCCGGGAGATGGGCTTTCCGCTCAGGGAGTTAAGCTCAAAGCCGCTTTCTGTAATCGCTGTCCTGAGACGATCTTCTGCAACCTCTCCGGAGATGGTAAGCACCGCCTGTCCCTTTTTGTGGCTGACTTCGGCGGCGGTAACCTCCGGAAGCTCCTCCAAGGACTTGCGGACAGCGCGTTCGCAATGCTCGCATTTCATGCCGGAGATCCGGAGCAGGATCTGGTTATCCTGAAGCTCCGGGGCTCTTTCAAAAACCTTTTTGAATACTCCTGTAATGTTCATTTTTTGGTGTTCTCCGTTATTCTGATGGAAAAAATTAAGCCTGAGCGCATTCCCGACAACGGTAATGCTGGACAGGGACATGGCCGTGGCCGCAAATACCGGGTTCATCTGAAATCCCAAAAGGCTGTAGAAGCAGCCGGCGGCCAGAGGAATGCCCAGAGCATTGTAGATAAAGGCCCAGAAAAGATTTTCCCGGATGTTTTTAAGCACGGCCCGGCCGAGCTTTACGGCGGTAACCAGATCATTAAGCCGTGAATTCAGGATCACCGCATCCGCGGCATCAGCGGCAATGGCGGTTCCGGAACCCATGGCAATGCCGAGATGAGCTGTCTTCAGAGCTACGGCATCATTGATGCCATCTCCGGTCATAGCGGTGATATGCCTTTTGTTAAGATCCCGGATAATACCTGCTTTGTCTTCGGGAAGGAGTCCGGCCCGGAAGTCCGAAATGCCGGCGGCAAGAGCAGCCTTGCGGGCTGCAGGATCATGATCCCCGGTGAGCATCAGGGTCTCAATTCCCATGCGGCGCAGTTCGTTAATATTATCCCGGACTCCCTTTCTCAGACTATCTGCTGCGGTGAAATATCCCAGAATGGTATTTCCGGAAGCAAAATACAGCAAGGATTCCCCGCTTTGAGAGGCTTCCTCCGGCTCCGGGGGCAGATCCGGGATTTCCCGGGAGAGGAAGCGGTAGCTGCCGCCTCTTATGATATTTCCGTTTATTACCGCGGAGACTCCCAGTCCGGGGAAGCTTTTGAAATCCGAGATCGCCGTGCTGTCAGTAGCTTCCTCTGCTTTTCCGGCGGCGCTCTTCCGGAGCTTTTCTTCAGCGCAGGATGTTGCTGCCCGGGCCAGAGGATGCTCGCTCTTATTTTCCAGAAGATACGCTGTTCTTAAAAGCTCTGTCATGGCAGTGCCGTTCAGGGTTTTCACGGCGGTGATGCTGATATCTCCGGTGGTCAGGGTGCCGGTTTTATCGAAAATCACGGCAGTGAGTCTTCCTGCAGTTTCCAGAGCGGCGGCGCTTTTAAAGAGGATGCCGTGTTTTGCGGCAACGCCGGAACCGGTTACCACTGATACCGGGGTGGCCAGTCCCAGAGCGCAGGGGCAGCTTATTACCAGAACGGCAATGGCGGCGTTGAGGGCAAAGCCGGCTTCTGCTCCTGACAAGAGCCAGGCAATCAGCGTAACTAATGAAACAGTGAGAACCGCCGGGACAAACACCCCGGCAATTTTGTCAGCGGTACGGGCAATGGGAGCCCGGGAGGCCTGAGCCTCTTTCAGGAGAGTGATGATCCGATAAAAGGCGGTCTTGGATCCGGTATTTTCCGCCCGGCAGGTCAGGCAGCCATCCAGAACCACCGTGGCGGCTTTAACCTGAGAACCGGTCTCTCGGAATACCGGAAGCGCCTCTCCGGTAAGAGCGGCTTCATTGACGGATCCGCTTCCGCATATCACGGTGCCGTCTCCTGGAATACGCTCTCCCGGACGAACAATAAAGATATCGCCCGGAACCATATCTGCTGCCCGCATGGTAATTTCTGCACCGTTTTTCAGAACCTGTGCCGTATCCGGATTCATGCTCATAAGGCCCCGGAGGGAGTTCAGGGTTTTATCCCGGGCTCCTGACTCCAGGAGCTTCCCCAGGGTGACCAAGGTAAGAATCATGGCTCCGGATTCAAAGTACAGAGGAACAGCGGAGGATTTCGGAATCAGGGGAGCGGGAACAAGATCCGCCATGACGAGGAGCATGATGCATGACCAGCCGAAACCGGCCATTACTCCCGTGGCTATGAGGGAGTTCATGTCCGGACTCAGTTTGAACAGAGCCCGGATGCCGCCTCCGATAATGCTTCTGTTAACCATTATGACAGCTGCGGCCATAATCCCCTGCATAATTCCGGACGCCAGCGGAGACAAAGCGGCAAATTCCCGAATGAAGGGCGGCGGCCACACCAGAAGGAGCAGCGGTATCAGGAGAGCGAAGCTGACAAAAAGACGATTTTTAAGATGGCGGGAAACATCTGATGTCTCCGGAATTTCCGGAGCATCCCCGGAAACAGGGACGCAGCCGTAGCCAGCAGCTTTGACGGCATTGATAATGGTGTCAGGAGCTATGCTGTCAGCGGTTTCGGCTCGCATGGCACCGGTAAGAAGGCTTACCGCAGCTGCGGTAACGCCGGGGAGCCTGGTAACAGCCTTTTCTACCCGGGAGACGCATGCGGCGCAGCTCATGCCGGTGATTTTAAAGTTTTGCTGCATAGATTTTGAAGGAGCAGTTAAAAAGCGGGGCCCGGGATTATTTGCAGCATACCTGAATGCGGAAAACCGGAGCTTCAGGCGAGGCAGCGGGACAGAGCAGAGAACACTGCTGCTTAAGAAGATCCCTTCTTTTGCAGCCTTTGCCCTGTCATTTTGTTTTCAATCCGGATGACCATTTTTTGCGGTTATTATTTCTTTTCGGCGTCCTCGTTTTCCTCATCGTCATCATCGCTGTCAAATACCTTGTTCCAGAGAGCCTCTCCGAAATCAAGAATATCCGCCCGGCCGTTGTGGTCGGCATCCCGGGTGGCGGCTGAAAGCACTGAGAAGGTTTTGCTGACGCCGTTCTTGCGGGATTTCAGAGCGTTGTAGGTGTTCACAGCGCTGTTAACCTCCGCTCTGGAAAAGCCCTGAGATTCCACAGCTCTTTTAAAGCGTTCCGTGGTGGATACGCTGCGGCGATCCCCGGTTTTTTTAAGACGGCGCATCACCTCCCGAAAAATTCTTTCATCCTCGGAAAGCTTACGGGAGCTTCTTCCGGAAGAGCTGCGGGTGCCGGTACGGGATGTCGTACGTTTCTTCCTGATGGTTTTTCCGGCCAGGAAATCAATAATGGTTCCCAGAAGTCCTGCCATGTGTGAATTCCTCCTGCTAGGGCGTGACTGTGCAGATCAGGCGCATGATTATTGCGATGCTGCTGATAACTGCTGCTTATTTTACTTTCATTCCGGAGTCTTTCAGTGAGATTTGGTGAGAATTGTTACCAGATATGTGAAAAAGCTGCCGCCCTGAAAAGAATTGCAGACATATCAGACATTGTTAGTAACAGGTAAAGACAATTATTAACAGTAATCTGTGGATAAACTGTGTATTGATAATGTTTGCTTCGGGGAAAATGTCGTCAAACTCACAGAATTATCCCGGGAATTCACAGTTTTGGTGTGAAAGGATGTGGCAAATTGCGGGAGAACCTGTGGATGGCTTGTTGATAACTATGGAATGACGTTTTTATGAAGAGCCCGGTTTTCTTTACGGTTTCCGAATCCGGGGACAAAAAAAGGAACGGCTGCCCGTTCCTCATATGTTTATCCTTTCCGGCTGATGTTATCTGTAGCTGGTTACAATAGACTTATCGAACACCTTTTCGCAGTAGCGGCATTTCAGGCGGATCTTGCCGTTCTGGTTAAGCACCTGAAAATTGCTTTCGGCAGTGGGTTCCGCATGGGTGATGCAGTTAGAATTCGGGCAGGAAAAGATATGCTTGATTCTCTCGGGGAGACAGAGCTTCCTTTTTTCCACCACCTGAAATTCCTGAATGATGTTTACCGTGGCATCCGGAGCGAAGAGCGCCAGCTGGTTAGCCTGATCCTCTGTTACGGTGGCATTTTCGATTTTGATGAGATCCTTGTGGCCGAAAGCCTTGGAGGGCAGGTTGAAGCCTACGGTAATGGCCTCATGGGTGTCCAGAAAATGAAACAGCTTGAGAATCTTCAGAGCCTGACCGGCCGGAATGTGATCTATTACAGTGCCGTTTCTGATAGCCTCCACCTGGAGCTGAGTCTTGGCAGTCATCTTTATACCTCCTCGTTAAGCACAAGCGAAAGCAGAGCCTCTCTGGCGAACACCCCGTTACGGGCCTGCTGGAAATAACAGGCATAAGGCGTGCTGTCCACCTCCGGCACGATTTCATCAATGCGGGGCAGGGGATGCAGGATCTTCATATTGGGTCTGGCTCCCTTCAGGAGATCCGGAGTAAGCACGTATTTGGCTCTGATGTGCCGGTATTCGGTTTCGTCAAAGCGTTCCTTCTGCACTCTGGTCATATAGAGGATATCCACATTGGGCACAATCTCCTCAAAATGACGGCAGATCTCGAAATGAATTCCGGCCCGGTTGTAGTCATCCAGGATGTAATCAGGCATGGCCAGGGATTCCGGGGACATCAGGAAGATGTTGGCATGGTAGTGACAAAGGGCCTGAGAGAGGGAATGCACGGTGCGGCCGTATTTCAGATCTCCCACAAAAGCAATGCTGATATTGTCTATGCGCTTCTGGGTTTCAAAAATCGTAAAGAGATCCAGCAGCGTCTGGGACGGGTGCTGGTTGCTGCCGTCTCCGGCGTTGATGACCGGCACCGGAGAGATATCGCTGGCCAGACGGGCGGCGCCTTCCATGTGATGACGCATGACCAGGGCATCGGCATAGCCGGTAATAATGCGGATGGAGTCGGCAAAGGTTTCGCCCTTTTTGATCATGGAGGTGTTGGAGGCATCAGAAAAACCGATTACTCTGCCGCCGAGTCTTTGAATGGCGGTTTCAAAGGAAAGTCTGGTGCGGGTTGAGGCCTCAAAGAAGCAGCTGGCGATAACCTTGTTATGCAGGAGATCCGTTCTTGGCTCGGCTTTTAGCTTTTGGGCGGTATTTAAAACGAGTTCCAGGTCAGAGCGGTTAAATTCCGAGATGGAAATGACATGCTTTTTGTAGAGACTGTTTGGCATTCTATTGGTCCTAAAAGATGGCATGACAGAAGACTGTCCATTAGGAAGCAGGGCCAATCCGGAAGCAGTCCCGGAGGCAGTCCCGGAGAAGCGGGGCCTGGGCGGTGATTTCAGACTAGCGGTGCTATCTGAAAACCACATTATATATTGTTGCCCTCTCTTTCAGAAAAAAAATTAGCAAAAGAGCCGCGGTTTTCGCCGGAAGTCCGGGGGCCGGCCCTTGGTTACAAAGTGTTACACAGATCACCTTTCGGGGATTTTTTGAAAAATTTTCAGAAAGCCGGAAATTATTCCTTTTCTTTTGAGATTTTCCATGTATAATGAGCACCGTTCTGCAGGGGCATAGTTTCAATGGTAGAACACCGGTCTCCAAAACCGGCTGTGGGAGTTCGAATCTCTCTGCCCCTGCCAAGCGACTTCCTTATTTTTCTTTTTTTATTCCCCCTCAGATTCATTTTGCTTTTGCTGATCCGGTGCCGGGGGTTTTGTTTTCTTTTTGAAGTGTTTGCAGCCTGCTTAAGCGCTGATTTCGGGCTTTCCTTCAGCATTCCCATCCCGTATTCGTCTCTTTTTAACTGCCGGCGTTAAGCCCTGTCCGCGAAGAGGTCATCATCACTCATCATCTCCGTAATATTTTTTGGTGTAGCCGCACTTGAAACGGCAGCAGGCATAAAAATAGCCGTATTTAGACTGCCGGAGAAAGGTAATGCCGTGATGGCAGAGCGGACAGCGGTCGATGCCTCCGGACTTTTCCGGGGGAATGTCAAAGTGCAGGTAGCTCTGCCGGGCAGTGCCGTTGATTTCCTCGGTGAATTCCGATTCTTCATCCCACAGGGTAATCACATAGGATCGGATACGGGCCCGGGTAATGCCCACGTAGAAAAGCCGGCGTTCCTCGGAGTACGGAAAGCTGTCACTTTCGGGCATTACCAGATCCAGCAGGCGATCGTCGGTCATGTTGCAGGGAAAGCCCAGAATGCCGGAGGTGGCTCTGACAATAATGACGTAATCCGCCTCCAGACCTTTGGATTTGTGTACCGTCATAAACTGAACGATATTGCGGAATTCCGGATGGTTCAGGATCTTTTTCACATACTTCCGGTCATCGTTATAGCGTCCCAGAAGCATTACGGAGATCTTTTTTCCGGCAGCCTCCTTGATGATTTTCCGGAGCAGGATGGCGATAACCTCCGGGATTTCGGGATCGCAGTCCGCGTTTACCGTCACCACCGCCGGAGTTTTGGTCTGAAAAATCCCCCGGACGTTTTTGGCGATCTGACTCTTATTCCTGGAAATGAAGGCTGAGGAGACATCGCAGATCTCCTGACTGCACCGAAAGGTGGTTTCCAGCTTCAGCATGTCAGATTGCCCGAAAAATCCGGCAAAATCAGACATTACACTGATTACCGCTCCGGAGAATCTGTTTATGCTCTGCCAGTCATCGCCTACCGCAAAAAGACGGGTTTCCGGATTTCGCACAAGGAGCTTCAGAAGACGGGCCCGGGAGAGACTGATGTCCTGGGCCTCGTCCACCATGACGAGATCGTAGGGATGAAACTCCGGATGCCGTTCCAGAACCTGCACCGAGAGGTTTAGCATATCCTCAAAATCTATGCCGCCGTCCAAAAGCCTGGTCCAGGCCCGGTAAATCTGCCGGAAGAGCTTGAGAAAGAGGCCGGTTCTGAGATTATGCCATTCCGGAGACTTTTCGGCGAGGTACTTTTCCCAGAGCATTTCGGGAGTCAGAAGGGAGTTTTTGGCATGGGTAAGAAAGCTCCGCATGGTGCGGATAAAGCCGTCCAGTTCATAGCTTTGCTGCTGTTTTTTAAGTCGTTCGTTAATGGATGAGCGGAAACTGAAGCCCTTTTTGCGCAGACATTTGACCAGAGGGACAATGAAGCTTCCGGATTCAATGTCATTTGCGGTGAATTTGACAACCTCCCCTGGTTTTTTCCGGTTCTTTTTCTTCTTTTTCCGGCGGGGCTGGGCAGTGTCTTCAGGTTCATCCGGCGTGATTTTCGCGACTACTCTGAGAATGAAGGATACCGCATCGCAGTCGTCATCGTTAAAAATCAGGTATTCCGCTATGGTATTCTCGTCCCTGATACCGTCCTTTTCATCATAGCAGATGTTAAGCCAGTCCAGGAAGTGTTCCAGTATTCCGGCGGCGGATCGCCAGGTCGCTCCGGCCTTGCTGTTTGTGTTCATGGAAGGGGAAAGCGAGCAGAAGAAAAGCGCCGGGATTCTGAAGGCTTCCTTGCGGCGGATAAGATCCCGCGCCATATCCATGAATTCTCTGGTGCCGTCGTCGCCGTCGCGAAACATTTTTGACAGTACTATGCCCGGATTGCCCAGCTTTCTGGTGATTTTATAGCTGAGAGCATGAAAGGTCTCTATCTGCACTTGTTCCCAGGGAATGCCGGCTTGGGAAAAACGTTCCCGGATCCTTTGCCGGAGTTCTGCCACCGCCTTGCGGTTATAGGCAATAAGCACCACCCGGGAAGGCTTGAAGTAGCCGAACAGAAGAGCATAGGCTGCCTTGGCCACCATGACTGAGGTTTTGCCGGAACCCGCCGAAGCCACCAGAAGGAGATTGGTGTTAAGGTTTACCACAGCCCGGGCCTGTTCCTCGGTCAGGGGAGACTTTTCGATTATCTGAAAAAACGGGGCGTATTTTCTGAGAATGCCGGCAGTGGCTGCTTCATTGTATTCTTTTGCCAGGCGATCCGGAGTTCCCTGCCAGTATTCAAAGGCCCTGCGGGCTGCGGCATCGGCAATCTCCGCAAAATAGTCCCCGACCTCCGGTTTTTCCGCCAGGGGGAATTCCGGCCGGGTCTCCAGAAAAAGATCCTTTAAGGCGTTTTCAGTATAGGTGTCGGTGATATAGCCGGATATTCGGAACTCCTCCTTGAGACAGGAGGTGAGCTTCCGGTGCCATTGCAAGAGCTCCGGGATAAAGGCCGCAAGGCCGGCTTTGATTTCCTGAAGTTCAGAAATGCGCGCTCTGATATTTTGCGAGGAACCGGCAGGAAAGTCAGGGAATTCCAGCATCCGGCCGTTACGGAGCCGGACAGAAAGCCGGGTGGCAGAACCGTTTTCGGAAAGAACGGCCTCTGAAATGCTGTCAAGAGACTCGTTTTCCATAAGCTCGCCGCCGTCGGATACCACCTCCAGGCCAAGAAGACTGAGATTAAGGTTCCATCCCTTGCGGTACTGGGTTACTTTTTCAGAGGTCATGGCGAGTCCGTAGGAAGAATCAGAACAAAAAGCGCAAAAAGGGCGGCTTCAGCCAAAGCGCCCGGGTGTCCTTCATTATACAATGCCGGCTTATGTTCTGCAGAGTCTTTTCCGGAGCGGCGTTTCCGGCCTTCTTTATGTCCCCTGATTTCCCGAACGTCGCTTTTCTCATTTTTTTCAGTTAAGAGCGTAAATCTGCTATGATGCTCCCGGCGTTTTTTCCGGAGGCAATCAGGATTCCCGGAACGGAGTAAAAAAGGGGCGATAGTCATGTCACTTCAGGATTTTGCGGAGCTTTCCGGTTTTAAAACCTTCCGGCTTAAAAATCCGGATGTCATGAAGGAAGCTTCTCCTGAAGCTTTATGCCGGGATTTTTTAAGAAGCTGTCCCGTATTTGTGTTTGCCTACTCCAGGGAAATCGCCAGAGAGTATCTTTTCGGGATCTTCGGCTATCTGGACTACGCCGGTTATCCGGTTTACTGGTATGGTCAGAAGCTCCCCCGGGATCAGGAGGTTCGCAGGATTATTCTGGCTGATGCCTCCTGGCGCGGCCCGGAGTCTCCGGATATAGTTCTCGCTCCCGGAGCTCAGGGAAAAATGCAGATGTGGCAGCGGATTTCTCCTTATGCGGAACGGCTTAAGGCCCTTAATGCCGGAACCCGGAGCTCCCGAAAGGCCGATATCATTCTGGATGAGCCCGGCTCCGATGCCAGAATTCTGGCCAATTTGGCGGGATTCCTGAATTATTCGGGCATCGCCTGTTCCTGGAATCCGGCGGATGCGCTTCCGGAAAGCGTTTTTGTGGGCCGGAAAGCCCGGGAAGGCATGGAGTTTGTTCCGGTCTCCGGAGCTACTGATGATGAAAAGAAAAAGTCAGTTTATCAGGGGCTCCTCAGCAAGGGGTATCTGGTAAAAAATGCGGACGGTTCCTTTTCCGGCAGAAAAAAGCAGGGCAGCTGAAAAACAGCGGAGGCGTTCATGCGCACTGTAAGGGAATTTGACTATGAAAGGGATATGGAAAGGTTCTTTAACAGGATTGTCTGGATTGAAAATGCCTGTTACCGTTTTCCGTGGCCCCGGCAGGTTATTTCTGAAACTCTGGAGCCATCGCCGGTGAGAAAATGCTTCCTTCTTTTAGAGGATGATATTTTAAACGGCGTCAGCTTTTATGACGCAGTGCTGGATGAGGCCACCCTTAATAAGCACAGCATTATCCCGGAGCGGCAGGGCCTGGGCTTGGGAGGCCTCCTCCTCCGGGAGGGCATGAGCATGCTCAGGGAAAGGTACGGCGTTATGCGTTTTTATCTGGATGTGCGGGAGAGCAATATTCCGGCCCGCAGGCTTTATACCTCTCAGGGATTTTCCGAAACCGGCATCCGCAAAAACTATTATCATGCCCCTCACGGTTATGAAAACGCGGTGCTTATGGAAAGAATTTTCAGTCCGGGGGAAGCTTAAATTCCGGAGAGCGGCGGGGTGAGAACAGGACTCGCA
>NZ_JBGVBR010000372.1:0-4793 GCF_045225735.1 Succinimonas sp.
GCCGGCCAGCTCATTAAAACGGGGATCGGAGCTTAACTGTTCGGAGACAAATCCCGAGACTGTATTATCCATGTTTATCGGCACCACTCCGGTTACATAGATTCTGTCAATGAGATGATCCTGATTTCCGGCTCTGAGAGTGTTAAAAAATCCCGCAAGCATTCGTCTTGCTTCGGCTGCCAGCTGAAAATCACCGAAAGCCCTGCTCAGCATGTCAATGCCGTTACTGAAATTATCATATTCGTCAACGATAACCATGAGTTTGTCTGAGGGAACAAAACCATTTATCCGAAGAAAAAAATCCAGCATTATCAAAGAAGGATCCGGAAACCTGGAGATATTTTCGTAGTATGCAGTTATCTCAGAAGGTCGTAATTCATCTCTGCTTTCTGATACGTCATTTGGAAGAAAGCACCGGACAGATTTCGGGTACCTTATAAAAAAATCGGCAATGCCTATGAGAACCTTTTTGATAAAAGACCTTGTCAGACTGTCGCTGCTATGGGTGTCTACTCCGGAAAGGTCAAATTGCAGCACGTAATAGGAGTTTTTCCGGGGCGTGGGATGAGAAGCTATATATTTGCCTTTAAAGAGCCTGTCAGCTTCCTCCTTCAGGGCGATATCGTAGTAATACCGGAGGAGTTCGGCAAACATGGTTTTGCCGAACCGCCGGGGTCTTAGAAACATGGATACAGTAGTACCGCTGTTTTCATAAACCTCAAGAAAACGGGTTTTATCAACAAAGGCATAATTCTCATCAATAATGGCGGCAAAGTCCGTAAAACTGTTAGGCAGAGCTTTTAACATCTGTATTCTCCCTATTTGGCAATATTACAACCACATGCGCCCGGTTTGCGGTATGCTCGAACACCATTTCCAGTTGGGAAAAACTGCGTTTAAGTGTAATATAACACCGGATCAGCCCCCGGATCAGATTACCCATCTATAGCTATGAGATCAAACAAGAACGAGTACATCCCCATGCTCTGCCGTCAGCCGGAGCAGATCCGAAAACTGGCAGAGACGGTTATCTAAACAAAAGCTGAGATACTTTACCGCTCTCTCATCAAGGATTTTGGCGGGATACCGGGCTGACGTTTAATTTGCGCTTTCCGGGCTCTCTGTTTCAGAATCACCGCTGTTTCTCCTTCATGATATTCTGTTAGAGCAAGCCTGTTTTTGCAAGGAAGGGGACAAGGAAGACGGGAAAGAAGTGATGCCCGTAACACCGGAACTGATTATTCCGCCCGGAACAGCTCCTTTGCCCCTGAACCGAACCTTCCTGTCAGCTTTGCTCACTTTATTATCCTTCTCAATCATCTTTCTCGCTTTTTATGTCGCAAGCGGCTCAGTCTGAGCTTTGGCGCTTCTTCCGGCATGGCCTGCGGAAGCGGTTTTCGCCTTCCGGAAAACTTGCCGAAAATCATTTGTTCCGGAAATTACAGCAACGGTCACACTAAAACCGTCCATATAATGAACTTAATAAATCGGCATTTCAAAAAAATCCGGCAGATTCACATTTTTTAAGGTTGTTTCTGAATAATAATCATAATGCGTTTATATTATTTTCAGCGCGTCTGACCGCAAAATAATCGGATCCGGCACGCCATCACTCCTGACAGCCCTCGTTTTCCGGACTCGGAACCGTCTGCCTTGCGGGCTTTTTCAGCAAAAGCAAGGACGGGAAAATGAGGAACAATGAGGAAAGAAGCTCGGAATTCAAAAGCTCTTTTTTACGGGTGCAAAATGGAACAACTCTCGATATATCTCTTTGAATCAAAGTCTATTCAGGCCTATCTGTGCCGGACTGGCGAACTGAGGCACATGATTAATGCCAGCGACAAGCTGGATGCTCTTATCGGACCTGACAGAAACGGTCTTATCTATAAATCTCTCAGGGCTGCGGGACTGGATCCGGAAAAAGATACCAACCTTATATCATCGCAGACTGCCGGGGCTGAGTTTTCTGAGGATAACGGAAACATTGTGTTCTTCAGGTATCTGGGCGGATCCCTGAGTTGCTATGCTATCGGTGAGCAGGGGCATGATAATCTCCTCAGGTTCCGTTTTGCGCTGACGCTTTCCGTGAATGCCTGTCTTCCGGGCCTGCAGTTTTCTGATGCCTTTGTTTCTGATAATGTTTCAGACAACGGCGGCTTTCATAATCTTTTGAAGAAAGCTTTTAACACGCTGGCCGCTGATAACAACCGGCCGACAACTCTGTTACCTCTCGCCACGGCCTGCAGCGCCTCCGCCCCGAAAACCGGAGAGGTTGCAGTTACCCCGGGGGACGGTGATTACATTATGCAGAGACTGGCTTCGAACTACAGGGAGGTAAGACTTTCTCTTTACATCAAGTATCTTACCGGCAAAGATGATGATGTTAATAGTTCAGTACTTGAAGATGCGGAACGTCTGGGGAAAGGGTTCATGGATTGGGTGAATCTGTCCGGATTTGGCGACGGCAGCGAGGCTCAGGGGGATGTCGCCCTTATCCATATGGATGGTAACAGCGTGGGATCCACCCTGATAACATTGCGTAATATTCTCAAGGAATGGCAGGTCTCCCGTTCTGAATATGCGAAGGTAATGCTGGAGATTTCCCAAATGCTGGGAAGCTCCACCCGCGAAGCCGTCAAAGACGCTATTCACGGTATTATGTCCCAGAAGAGCGATCTCCGGTTCCGGCCTCTGGTTCTGGGCGGCGATGATGTTACTCTGCTGATCCAGCCTGATTGCGCGGCTGATTTCTGCGTGGCTTTTGCCAAGGCCTTCAAGGAGGCAACGAAGAATAAACTCGAGAGCAGCGCCCGAGTTGCCGAGTACCTGAAGAACAATGCCGGGAGGTCCAGACTGGACTATCTTACCAGCAGCGGCGGTATTCTCTTCCAGAAGAAAAAGCATCCCTACGCCACCTCCGTCCGGCTGGTGGAGGGACTCGCTCGAATTGCCAAAAACCGGAAGTTCCCGGATCCCATCATTCCTCCGACCGAGGGGGCTATCAAAGTGAATCCTTCTGCCGTAGTTTTTGTGAGACTTACGGAATCCTCCGGTGAAAGCATCAGCGCTATCATGAGTCGTTTGCGTAAATTCCGTTTAAGAGTGCAGGGCGATAATTTCTATACCGGCAAAGTGGACGGCTTTATCACCTGCGAGAAGTCAGTCGATGATGCCGGTGAAATTACTCTGGAAAGACTTGTCGATGTCGTCCATAAGCAGAATGGCGGATCTGTGATTCCCAGATTCCGGAGAATGCTCTCGGAAGTTGCTCAGGGCCGGCTCAAAGATGCCGATCACCTCTTCGAGCAGGCAAAGACCATGGATCCATCATTTAAGAAAAATCCGGTGGTCGGTCTTTTGAAATTCGAGACGGAAAGAGCTGAAGGCAGCGATGGGAAACACTGGTATTACCGTACGAGTTACGGGCTGGAAACCATAATCAATGATTTTCTGGTTTTGGATCACTATATCAACGGTGATGGTGACACCGACGGGGAAGACGGTTCCCCGGACGCAGGATCAGGCAAGGAGGCTTAAGGAATGACGGCAAAGATTGTTATCAGTTTCCAGTCGTACTGGTTTGTGGGTACCGGGAGAGAGGCCGGGGTTTATGCAGATTCCATCCCGGTTAAGAGAAAACTGGCTGTCGAATGCAAAGAGACGGAATCCGATGTTTCGGGCAAGACCGGTCAAAAGAGGGGGGAACAGGAGTCTTTCGTCATGGTGCCCTGTGTTCCTGGTAAGACCGTGAAGGGAATGTTCCGTGATGCCTTTGAGACCGCCTGTCGTAATGAGTGGTTCGGGGAAATTGCAGATACCATTATCCTGGAGGATTGTCTTTTCGGGATGCCGGGGCCGGACAAGCATGACAATAAAGCTCCCGGAAGATTTGGCAATCCCGGACTTCTGCATTTCAGCACTCTGGAGATCAGCGATGCGGTAAAGGCTTATCTCTATAAGAATCCCCAGGCGGCAAACGAGCTTTACAGAACCGTAAAAAGCACTGCCATTGATGCGAAAACCGGCACTGCAAGGAATATGTCTCTCCGGGAGTATGAGGTGGTGGTGCCCCTGACTTTGTCGGGAGAACTGTCTTTTGATGAGGAGAAAATCAAAGGTCTGGGTTTTTCCGGCTCTGACGATTTGATTACCAGGCTTAATCAGGTGGCTGCTCTGATTACGGAGCTGGGCGGCAAGCGCACCCGCGGTTTCGGACAGTGCGTCATCAAGGTTGAGAGGGCTTAAGCATGAAGAAGTATTTTGTTCTGGAGACTCTGGACGACGTTATTATCGGGGGCAGCAATGCTGCGGCATTTGTATCCGAGACTCTTGATTATATTCCCGGCAGCACTGTAATGGGCGCTGTCTGTTCCCTTTATGGCAGAGAGGATCTGGAGCCGGACACTCTCAATCTGTTTTTCCAGGAAAACATGACGGTGTTCAGTGATTTTCTTCCTTTGACCCGGGATGGTGAGGAGACTCTTCCGGCCCCCATGTCCCTCCATTATGAAAAGCAAAACCGGCGCCCCCTGTTAAATTTCCTGAAGAAGGAGCTTAAACAGGAGGATAAGCAGTACAAGCAGCTCAGGGGCGATCAGCGTGACTGCAATTTTGTATCTGCCCAGCCTGAGAAGACCATCACCGCCCGCACGGCCATTGACTATAAAACCAATACCGCCAAGGAGAGCGCCCTATACAACAGAGACGCCCTTGCCGCCGGACAGTGTTTTCTGGGGTACTGCTTGATTCCGGACTGTCTTGAAAATGATCGGCCCGGCAATAGTAACAGATCC
>NZ_JBGVBR010000373.1:0-2583 GCF_045225735.1 Succinimonas sp.
GAGCTAAAACCTTTTATGAAAAAGGCTGCAAACTTAAAGAAGGCGACGCATGCAACAATTTAGGTCTTTTATATGCAAGAGGTAACGGAGTACGTCATAATCCCACCACAGCCAAAAGCTATTTCAAAAAAGCCTGTGATTTAGGATCTCAAAACGGCTGCAATAACTACCGATTAGCACTGCAAAAAGGCTTCTAAAAACACGGTACCGAATATCACACATTCATCGCCAAAGGATCTCACCGCGAGATCCTTTTTTATTTTACGGAGATCAAAATGAACGACTGCACCCATCAGGCTTTGTGCCTGCATTGATTGTGAGGGGCTGTGTCCGGGAGTATCCAGATACCAGAGGGCAGAGGAGCGGATATCTCGTTCGCCCCGGGCAGAGGATCAGAATTCATCGGACAAGGCAATCAGAAAATTCCGGAAAGATTCGTCAGGATCGGGCGTAATCAGCGATCAGGAACGGTAAAGATAGTCACTCATTACCTCGAAAAAGTGCTTTGAACAGGGATACCTAACTGGTTGGAGATTCCGAGTGTACTACTGCCGCCGGAGGGATGGAGATGAGCCCGTGCCGGTACACGAAGAAGCGGCAATCGTAAAAAGGAACTTTCAGAACTTCCCTGACGGGAAATCACGCCTTGATACAGAGAAGGAATTTGCCGCCCCGGACATTAACCCCCGTAACGACTGTCCGCGGGGTATTCGAACCACGGAGGAGCGCTCACCAGCATCACCTATACGGGAAAGCAGCTTCTGAGAGAAGGGATTCGTTGAAGATCCCGATGCCATCACCAAAAAGCACCGGAAAACAAAGACCAAATCCCGCAACACCTTTCGGAAAACACAAGCCCGGCCATCATCGACATGAAGACCTTTCAATTTGCCGGCCCAGCCAGCGTAATTTGCGCGGGATAAGACACAAGAAGGGGGAACTCGGCGTTCCCCCATAAGAACCTGAACAGTGCCTTTTACGGGAAAGATCAGCGCGGCATTTAATTGCTCAGATCTTCCCGAACTCCTTGATTCGCTCCTGCTGAGACATCTCCGCCTCAGTTTGTCTTATCCGAGCGTCATCAGGAGACTAAATCAGCACTTGCCGTCAACAATCACCGTCATGCGCGTCACAGAGCCGTTGGCGCCCTCATAGGGATTATCATACACAACATAACATCCCTGAGACGACTCCTTGACAGCGCCGCCCTCATGACCGTTTTCAGTTTCATAGGCCGCCGGGAGGTCAATATCTGACAGGCCAATTAAAATCTGCACCACCCCGCTCTCCCATACCTTTATCCGGTACTGCCAGTCATGCTGGCGTCTCGTAGCGGAGTCAGTTACCGTATCGGCATCAACTGCATCAAGATCCAAGGCTCGGAGAATCCCGGATTCCTTGCCGGCAGCAGAATTGTTAAGAACAGCCGGATAACCGAAGGAAACCGCAACGCCGTTATTTTTATTGCAGGTATCGGTGGCCGCGCCGTCTACACATACAAACTTAATATCACTGCTGCTATTAATGGCCGGATATTTTTCCAGACCGGCAATAATGGCCTTGCTCCGGGTCAGGTTTTCCGCGCTGCGAATGGCGGCCTTGAGACCGTTCAGCTTGGAAATCCTGGCATCCCTCTGCAGATCCATGAACTTCGGGGCTGCCGTTGCCGCCAGAATGCCCAGAATTACAATTACCACCACGAGTTCTATCAAAGTAAAACCGTTCACACGATGACTGTTCATTGTTGTCCCCCTTTGCGTCCAGCATCTGCATGCTGATATCAGGCAAGCGCCAAACGTTCCCGGAAATCACTCCGGAATCTGTATTGAGCTTCTGAGCGGTATTCTGTAAGCTTAGCCGCGAGAGATGAATCGCACAGCCTTAACCAATTTCGGAAAATCGTTACAGGAAAGCATTCTCTTAAGATCATAGCGGCAACAAAACAAAGTTTTCGAGAATAAGCCCTCGTATTGCGACAAATAAATATTTATTTTTCAGATCGTGTCACATTTTTTACTTATCCCGAGCATGCTCAAAAACGGCATTATCAAAAATCAGCCAGCCAGCCTTAAATCCCCCAGCCTAAAATCCGCGCATTTATGCGAACATTGCTAACAAACAGCCGGCAGAATTGCATATTGCTTTTTTACAGCGTCAGCGTTTGGCTATAATCTCTCAATGAGTGTCCGGCTCTCAATAAATGCCGCTGTTCTGTCCCCCGCTGACCTGTATTTTCATGGAGATGATCTTATGCCCCGAGCAGCCAAACCGCTCAAGTTTTCCCCTGAGGAATTGGAGACGTTAAAATCCAATCTGGCCCGTGCTGATGAAGCTCTGGCTGAACGCATAAGAATAGTTATGGCGTGCGCTGAAGAAAGCAGCAACAAGGAAATAGCCGCCCGTTTTCAGGTGCATGAGCGTACCGTTGCCAAATGAAAAAAGGCCTATCAGGAAAAAGGGATCAACGGCCTCATGTCATCGCACGGCGGCGGCCGCAAGGCAAAGCAGGATGGCGAGAACCTTGAAGAACAGATCACTGCCCTGCTTTCCGGAGCTAACGGAAGTCTCGGCAGAGACTGGACT
>NZ_JBGVBR010000374.1:0-3494 GCF_045225735.1 Succinimonas sp.
TCATGCTATCAGCAAGGCTTATGTACTTAAGACAGGCGGTATCCGCAAAACGAACCTGAAATTCCTCATCAGAGATCAGAGCCACCGTCCGCCCCGATTTCTGATAAAACCTCTGCCCTTTGCAAAACACGATTTCGGAAGATGCCGAAGCTGCTCCGGAGAAATCAGTCTGCTCCGTCCGGGATTCGGCGGAACTTTTCGCAGATACCGAACTCTGAGATCCGGCATCATCTCCGCCGCGGCTCGCATATTCGTAGAGAATGCACTGAAGCCGGCGCTTTTCAGAAGCGGCGGTGAAGCATTCCTGCGGCAGCTTGGAAAGAATGGCATAGCTCTCTTCAAGATTGCCAAGGTTATAAAGCCGGAAGCCGATCCATTTTTGCTTGGAAACATGCGGCGCCAGTTCATTGGACTCCTGCATGAGACGCAGCGCATCCTGAGGATAGCTGGCCTCGGCATCTTTGGCCAGCAGGCGCAGCTTTTCAGCAAGAGCAGCGCTGCTACGGGTTCGGGCGCGAATCTCACTTTCTTCTTTCTTTAAATCTCTTACCACATTGGTCTTTTTCTTATTTATAAATCCAAACATCCGAACCATCCACCAAAAGGATAAAACACCTTAATCCGATCCCGCCCTCAGGCTGACCGCATGCGCGCCTGAAGCGGAGGCCAAAAAAACGCATTACGCCGCGGCAGCATCTAAAGATTTGAAATCAGCCTCATCTGAATAGCAAAAATCGGGCGGTTATCCGGAGATACCAGCTTTTCGCCGTTCACGGCCCAGCAGGACCAGACGCCGGAACTGAATATGCGGTACTCCAGAGCATAGGTCAATTTCCCTGCTCTTACCCCTGAGGACTCCGTCCGGGCGTCATCAGGAGAATAAAGACAGGCCTGTATGCCCGTAACAGGCTGCGATCTGCCCCGGGTTCCCGCAAAGCTTCCTGCGTCCATCATCGCTGTCCAGCGGTTATTACTGGAAAGCACGGCATATTTCAGTCTGAGATCGGCTTGTCCGGACGCAAAATCTATAATCAGCCCTTCAATCTGATTGCCTTTACTCGGGGAGCCCAGCTCGGCATTCTCAATAACAAACGGCGAATCTCCAATCCCTGATATATGGCCGGAATATTTCAGGACGGCCCGGGAATCTATGACATCTGCAAGATCCGGATGCGCTTTAAGAAGATCAAGCCGATATTTACAGCAGTCGGCATTGATTTGGTAATCCGTCTTAACAGCTTTATCCTCATAAGAAAAGCTTTCCCCGAAAAACAGCATTCCCAGACGTTTAAAGACATCTGTCATACCCATGCTGTTGATATTCTTAAACATGGCGGGATCTTTATACATCTGGTAAAAGGACTTCAGGTACTCAAAAATGTAGCGGGAATCTGTTTCTCCGGTAATCTCCTCATCGTAACGATCTCTCACAAAATCCTTCCACGATTGCGTGATCCCCAAAAGACTGATCCCGGCAACGCGAATGGCGTAAAAGAAATTCTGGGAAACATCCACGATATACCAGTCGAGATTTTTCACCGTGTTGATAAGGGCCTGGGGGTACAGGGTATCATCATGCGTTCTCGTGAGAGCCACGCATCTTGTGCCTTCGCCGGCGAACAGAAAATAGTGGGACAGCGTCCCCATGGTGGTAACAACCTCTTTGGCGCAGCTCATGAGATAAATCATTTCGCCAATGGAGCGCTTTTCGGGATAAATGACCTTAAACCCCTTCGTCCGGTAAAAGTTCTCGAAATACTCTTCGCCGATACAGCGGCAGCCTGCGGAATAGCTGCTTTTGCTCAAATAGATTTTTGGAAATGCTTCCCTGCCGGCATGCTTTTTGCGGGCCTCGCTTATCATCTTCTCATAGGGAATAAAGTACTCCGGATGAATATAATCCCACGACATAATGGATTCATCAGGAATAATAATTTTGCTGAATCTGGTCACCTTATCCACAAAGAGAACACGCTGAGCGGGAATGCCCGCAAGCTCCAGAAAAGCATTAAACCAGGAAGCGACGCCGTTTATGACGCCAAAAGCCACCCGATAACGGTAAATCAGCGCCGGGTGGTTAATGAGATACCAGAGTCTGGAAAAGCCCTCCAGCATAAAGTGTCCGAAATGATTAACAAGAATACCGCCAAAAATAACGGTCTCATTTACGGAGACACAGGAAACCGGATCGAAGCTGTAGGAGCTCTCGCAGCTGTAATAATACTGTCTCGCATGGTGTCGTCTGAACCCGGCAATGAGCTTTTTACTGGCATCAGCCACACCTCCCGCATAATTTCCCTTCTGTTTGCTGAGACATTTTGGCGGCAGTATGAAGCCGTCCGTCTGTTCGCTGACTGACAGAGCAGCGCTGTTTATAAAGCGATTATTAAACAATTTTTTCCACTGGGCGGTGTTCAGCGCATAAATACGCTTTACCGAGCTTAAATCAGCAGTTCTGCCATCAGCATAGAGATCTGCAGACTGCTTTTGAAACTCCGGGCTGTTTAAATAATCAAGAAGCTTAGTATGATTGCCCTTCAGTTCATTAAACCTTTGCCTGATAAAATCAAATGAAACACCATGTTCCGGTACCCGGAAAGAAGGCTGTCTGATGATGCACCACTTGTCAAAATCCGGAGCCTGGTAAGCATAGGTGCAGTTACCGCGCCAGCAGATATTTGATCTCACCTTGCGAACCGGAGATCCCGCATATACGGAATTTGAATAGCAAATACCGGTACCGGCAAATGATTTAGTGCCGATAACGACATTGGAATAAATTTCAGCTCCTTTCGATATCTTAACATCATCGCAAATCCAAACCTGGTTTCCAATATAAATATCTTCAGCCTGGTTTAATCTGAAACCTCTGTTCAAGGAATAGAGCAAGTGACCATCAGAAGTTACTATATAAACATTTGTGGAAAACAGGCTGTTCGAGCCTATAAAAATATTGCTCTCTTCGGCGCAAAAAATACTGAGGGGGCCGTTATAGTAGTTTTCAGAACCTATATAGATAACAGAATTATTGAAAACAG
Organism: Succinimonas sp.; assembly: GCF_045225735.1. NCBI lineage: Bacteria > Pseudomonadati > Pseudomonadota > Gammaproteobacteria > Aeromonadales > Succinivibrionaceae > Succinimonas > Succinimonas sp. The sequence continues at coordinate 3,039 of NZ_JBGVBR010000374.1, forward strand.
TGATATCCAGAGAAATTCTGGCAGATCTGGAAATATACAGAAAATTATTACTACCGGAAATTTGGATTTTTACATTATCAAACACAGAACCCGGTTGAATAAATATATAATTATTAACACCATCAAAGGTAATTTGCGTATTAATAAATTCTGTATTTGAAAAAATAATCTTATTTTCTTTTAGCTGACTGACATCAGCTTCGTTTTGGAAAATTTCAGACATTTTGATATGAAACCTTTAAACGCTTAAAACCATTCTCAAATATTTCCGTTCCTGCACGCATCCGGAAACTGAAGCAGCCTGCCGTTCCGCAGGAATGAAACAGCAAACACAGCGCTCAGTCCCGGAGATTATCAAGATACCAGTCTACGGTCTTTACAATCCCGGTATCAAAGTTTTCATCCGCCTGCCAGCCCAGTTCCCGGGTCAGCTTGTCGGCATTGATGGCATACCTT
>NZ_JBGVBR010000375.1:0-10008 GCF_045225735.1 Succinimonas sp.
GTTTCAATACCGCAATAGGGTATCCCCCCATGCGGCCTGGTAAGACCAGCGTGGCCGAGGCGTTTGCCTTGGCGTTTCAATACCGCAATAGGGTATCCCCCCATGCGGCGAAAAGATTTTCAAAGAAATCTTCAGACTCGATTAATGTTTCAATACCGCAATAGGGTATCCCCCCATGCGGCCTGCCGTTCGTAAAGATGGCATGGCATGGATCGAGGCGTTTCAATACCGCAATAGGGTATCCCCCCATGCGGCGCCTCCGTCTGGGGGGTACCGTGTCACAAGGCCTCAACGGGTGTCAAAAAAACATTGCTCTTTGACGGTGTCCCCATTAATTCCTCGTTACAGAGATTATAGACCCACGGCGAAAAAATGTCCCAAAAAAATGAGGTGCTCCTACCTGATGCGGGATCTGGATCACTTCTTAACACGATGATAAAAAATCAGACGAAAATATAGACGTGCTCTTCTGGCGAAATTTTACTATTCTGAGAGTCAATGAGCAGGCATTTGTTGATGGTCGTCACATAAACAGTAAAATTATTTGAGGTTTGTCAAACTTTTTGAAGCCTAGATGTATGTAACCAATTACCTGTTCTGATAACAGCCAATTTTATAGTTCATACTTATTATGGCTGCCTTTGTCTTATTCCTGTTTTTGGCCTTGTTTTTGCTCTCCTCTTGGTGCTTTTCCAGCTTTCGTTACCTTAAAAAACACGTCCCCGGATGATTTTCACCTGCTATGCTGCCTGCTGTGAATATGTCCTGTGGATAAGTCCGGCAAGCATTCCGTACTTCGCTTTACACATCATCCTTCAAGATAGCAGGGAAGACAACAGCACCGACCAGAACAACATTGCATCTATCAGATGAACAAGCACCTTAGCGAGCACGTGACCTGCGCCTTTGCTTGCAAATAAGCCTTACCCGGCATCTCATCCGAATCAGATGCCAGGCCCCGGGTCTCCCCGGGGCGGCTCTGATTCCTGACCTTGGCAGATCTCCGCCGGCCGCTGCTAGAGAATATCCTCAATCACAAAGTGCAGAATAAGGCAGTCGGGGCCCGCGCGGCAGCTATCGATAACGCCGTTTCCGGTATTCAGCTTTTTCTTTCTGATAAGCTCAAAGAAATCCACCACATAGGATTTGGGAGCGTCTCCGGCCGTCACCTTGATGGGCCCCGGCAGGAGCTGCAGAATCTTGGCCTCCAGTCCGGTGAACATCAGGGCGTCCTTGAAGAAGTTCATGACGCCGGAGCTCAGAAGCTTGATATCCTCCAGATATACCTGAGCCTCTGCCATGTCTCTCGTGATCTTAATGCCGTCGATGCGGAGGAGAAGCCGCACCCGGCCCACCTTGCTGTTGGTGAAGGTGACGGCCAGACACTGGCCCTCCGTGGCTAATTCCGGCTGAGAAAATGACGGGATCTCCTTGCGGGAGAGTACCTTCTGCGCCGCCGGAAGAGAGATGGTTAACTCTCCCTCGGCGAAATTGCTCTTGTCATATAAAATCATGCATTTCCCTTCTGTTTCTTTTACTGTTCTTTTAGGTTTGTTCTTTTACCGTAATTTACTGTTGTTCTTTTAGCTCTGTTCCTTTGCTGCTCCGTTCTTAACCCCGCGGTTATTTAATTACGCTGTTCTCTGCCCCGTGCTCTCATGCTCGGTTCCGGCTTTTCTTTCCTCCCTGAGCCGGCGCTGCCGTTACTATAGCCGTTCTGCATTCTGCGGCCCTCATTACAGCCGGCCGGTCTTCCGCAGTCCCGTCCCTTACACGGCGTTACCGGCGGCCAGAAGCCGGGAGAGATCCTCCGCGACCTTGTTTTCCGCATGATCCAGAGTGTCGGCGATGCTTTCCAGATCCTGCGTCAGTTTGGCGCTGATCTCGCTGAGCTGATTGTCCAGATTCTTCTGATAGGTATTGCTTTGGACGAACCGGTATATCCCGAAAAACAGAGTGTTCATGGCCGAGGACACAAAATAATCATCGAAATCGTTGTCCCAGAGGCTGACTTTGATGTCGTTCATGCTTTCTACCAGAAGATAAAAATTCTTCAGGGTTTCCGAGACATCAATGCCGGTATAGCCCCGGATGACCTCCACGCACATCATGTCAATGAGAGTGAGATTGCTGCGGAGCCGCTCATATACCGCGCCGATCTTTTCCCGATAGTTTTGCCGCACCACGTTCTGAATGCTCTCATGAAGCTCCTCGCTGTAGGCCTTGAAGATGCCGGTGTTTTCGTTGAAATAGGTTCGGGAGGCGTCTTCCGCCTGCGCCACGGCCGCGGCCATGTCAGCCCGGATCTGCTTTCTGAGATGATAGGTGAGATTTTCCCGGAGGTTCAGGCAGATTTCCCGGAAGATAGAGTCCCGGCCCTGCTGCTCGGTTACCGTGCCGTTCCGGAGCTTCTGGCTTACGGATTCCACGGAGATTCTGGAAAACCCCGGAAATTCCCGGAAGATCACCTGCCGGGCGGCTTCCTTTTCATCAGGGGAGCAGAGCCCCCACTTGGTGAGGGCGAAGATGATCCGGTAGCCCATGTCAGCCAGAGGCTTCAGAATATGCTCCTTTTCATATTCGTCCAGGCGGGATCTCTTGGCATCGAAGCAGTAGATGACCGTGTGGATCCAGTCCCGGATGTCCGGGTTTCCGCTTTGCTGAACTAGGGAGTCCCGGAGATCCGTCCACCATTCCTGAGCCTTGTCCGCCTCCAGCCCCCAGGTGTCCCAGATCACGATGTTTATGTCCTTGTAGGCGAAGGGCTTATGGTAATGAAGCCCCTTGGCGGCAGCCGGCCTGAGGGAGCGGGACACGGCGATCTCCTGGCTGTAGAGATAATTCACCAGCGAGGCCTTGCCGGCGCCGATTTTGCCGAGAATGAGAATGTTGGTGGAGAAGCTGCTCATGGAAAGATGTCCTTGGCTTGTTTGTCCTGGGAGCCGCCTCGGGGCGGCCCTTTTAAGTGTTACCGGTTCCGGAGATTAGCCTTCTTCCTTCTTCCCGCGGTAGCTCTCGGCATATTCCTTTGCGGCGGAGACGATGGTCTCGCTGCTCAGAAGCTCCTTGACCACCGCGGCGGTCACGGATCCCGAGAGCTGCTTTTCCAGCAGGAGGCGGCAGGATTTGTTCAGGGCCATGCCGGAGGCGTAGGTCAGGGTGCTGGACACGCTGGCATTAATAATGCCTCCGATAACGGCGCCGGCTCCGGGAATCAGCTTAATGAGATTGCCGGCCAGGGATCTTCCGAGAGCGGGCATAAGGGTTTCCGCAATGCCGGTTCCCAGAACCTTTTCAAATTCCGTCATGTTCCAGAGATGGAGCAGCCGGGCAAACAGGGTGAGCTGCGCCGGAGTGATAAGCAGGGTGTCAGAGAAGGGCAGCGGCGAAAACGAAGCTGTGGCGGCGGCCGTTGCAGCGGCGGCGATCCATTTTTTAGCCAGCTTGTCCTTTTCATCAAAGCCCCGGCGGCAGGAGATCACGAAGGCATCCTGCCGTGATTCCATAAGGTGGTCAAAGGACCAGGCGTGAAGCTCCGGAATGCCCTGAGGCACCGTGATTTCAGGATCGGTGGTGCTTTCAAAAACCGCGATTTTCCGGGCGGGATCGGGATCCGGGCCGTCCACCTCCTGCACAATGATCTTCTTGAGCTCCTCGCAGTCCTCCTCGGTGGCCACGTCGATCTGGGTCAGCACCACCGCCACCGGCTTTTTAAGGGCCCGGAACTGCTTGATAAGGGAGGTGTCCACATCGGTAACCCGGCCGCCGGGAGCGCTGATGCAGTACCAGATAAGGTCGATCTGCTCCTTTCCCACGGCATTCATGATAATGTCGCTGTACTTCTGGCCGGAGTCCTCGGCGCTGTCCCGGCGGTCGGAGAAGCGGGCCCCGGTTTCATAGCCCTCGGAGTCATAGATGATCACCGGAATGTCCGGAATGGAGAGCTTATGCACGCCCCGGGTGGTGGGTTCGCCGCTGCCGGAGGCGGTGATCTCCCGGTTAAACACCAGATTGCAGACGGTGCTCTTGCCGCAGCCGGTGGCTCCGGCAATCAGTATCCGGGGCTTCCCGTTTTCATCATACCCGGAGAGAAAGCCTGCCATTTCCTCCCGGAATTTTTTCTGAAACTCCTTCAGGGCCTCGTCCATGTTTTGCGGGGCGGGGTTCTGCGGAGCGGCGACCTCTGACGGCACTGCATTTCCGGTGGCTTCCTGGCCTGTTACTTTATTGCTGCTCATGGTAATCTCCTTTTCCGGCGGAGTATGGCCGGAGCTCATAATTTCGCATCTGATAAATGCTGCTCAGAAAACGTTTCCAATGGTCATGATTATAAGCCCGGCGTTAAACCCGGCGCCGGGAAAGCCGGTCTCAGGGCCGTAAAACATGAGGTCTGTCGTATTTGCCCTGCGGTTTTCCGGTCTCCCGGGAGAGCCGGGGCCTCAGGAGATCCCGGAATCCCGGGCATCTCCTTTCCCTGTTAATGAAAAAAAACTGAAATCCAAAAACCCGGAATTCCGCAAATCCAAAAAAAACTCAAATCCTGCTAATTCCGGATACTGGCGGCGTTAAGCTTTTCTTCTATTCCCTCATTCACCTCAATATCCTCCTTGTCCAGAGTATCCGCAAAGCTTCTGAGATCCTGGGTAAGCTTCTCGCTGACTTCCCCGAGCTTATTTTCCAGATCCTCGCGATAGGAGCTCTTCCGGGTGAAGAAACGAATGCCGGCGGTGAATATGGTGGCAAGGGTGTCCCCGAAATATTCGCCCCAGTCCCCGGTCCAGGCGGCAATCCGGGTGTCCTTGATGCTGCTCATAATGACATGAAGTCCCTTGAGCTTTTCCGAAACGTCAATGCCGGTATAGCCCCGGATCACGGCCACGCACATGCTGTCAATGAGAGTGATATTGTTCCGGAGCCGGTCGTAGACCTCTCTGATGTTGTTCTCATAGCTTTCCCGGGCAATCTTCTGGATCTCGTTCATGAGATCCTCGCCGTAAACGGTGAAGATATAGCCGGTATGCTTGTCGTAATAGGCGAGGGCGGCTCTTTCCGCGCGGCTGACCGCCTCCTGCATTTCGTCCCGGGCGCGGCACCGGAGATGATACATGAGGCTCTTCCGGAGATTAAGGCAGATGCCCCGGAAGATATCCTCCCGGCCCTCGGGAGCAGTGGTGCGGCCGCCCCGGAGCTTCTGGGAGACGGATTCCACGGGGATGGCGGAGAATCCGGGATAGCTCTCATCAAGGACTCTCATGGCGGCCTCCTTTTCAGCATCGGAGCAGAGCCCCCATTTGGTGAGCGCAAAAATCACCCGGTACCCCATGTCGATAAGAGGCTTCAGAATGTGCTCGCTTTCGTAGCTGTCCAGGCGGGACTTCTTGGCATCGTAGCAGTAGATGACGGTATGGATCCAGTCCCTGATATGGGGCTGACCGCTCTGCCGGGCCAGCTCCTCCTTCAGGCTTTCCCACCATTCCCGGGCCTTGTCCGGCTCCAGGCCCCAGCTGTCCCAGATCACAATGTCCATGCCATTGTAGGCAAAGGGCTCATGGCGGTGGAGGCCCTTTTCGGTTACGGGGCGGCCGGCCCGGGCCACGGCGATTTCCCTGCCGTAAAGATAGTTCACCAGAGTTGATTTCCCCGCGCCGGTTTTGCCGAGAATGAGAATGTTGGTTACGAAATTATCATTGTCCATTTGCATCTGCCCTGTCGGTATTGTCCTGCCTTGCCTCTGGAAAACGTTTCCAGCCTTATGATTATAAGCCCGGTATCAGGTCCGGCGCCCGGAAAGCTTTTTCTCATAAGAATGAAACAAGATCTCTGTCTTATTTTTTGCTGCTGCTTCCGGGGCCCTCGTCCGCCGGTTTTCCGGAGGATTTTATCCGGCCGCTTTCCCGGGGAGATGTCCCCCGTTATCCCGCAGGGTTCCCGCTGAGATCCCTGTTTTCCTCCATCGCCCTCAGACACGATCCGGGGCTTTATCTGAAAGGCTTCCGGGGGATCGCAAAGGCTTATTTCGCAGCCCGGAATTTTTCGTCATATATAATCAGGCCCGGAAATGAGGGGCTTTAAGTCCCCGCTCCGCGTTTTACCCGGTTAAGAAGAGAAAGCCCGGCTTTCTCTTTCTGCGTCCTCCGGGACGCGCTGGTCTGTTTCCCGAGGGAAACAGTTTTCTGCTCATATGAGCGCTGGCTGTCCGGTTTTCCGGCAGTATGAAACGCGGGGGAGCAATCCTTCTCCGCACAACGTTGAGGTAAACAAAACATGTGCGTTAATGAAACACCTGTAAACAGCTTGAATCAGGGCGATGCCCTTCCCACCAGGAACACTGTCTTCAAGTACGGAGATCTTTTTCCGGTTCTTGAGGGCGTTGAAGATGAGATCGCAGTGCCGTGCTATCAGGATGCTGAGAGCATGGCGGCGGTGTCCCGTCTGATTCCGAAGCGGGAACCGGGGTATGTTTTTCAGGAAGAGCTCCTTAAGGGCCTTCTTGATTATCTGGCAGCCCCGATGAATGATGCCCTGTATATTTTCGGACCGTCCGGATCCGGAAAAACCAGCATGGTGCATCAGGCAGCCGCTCGTTTAGGCTGGCCGGCAGTGGAAATGACTCTGAACGGGAGGTTTGAAATGGCCGACCTGACAGGGCACAACACCATTGTCCGGGGCGAGGTGATGTTCGTGTACGGTCCCCTGGTACGGGCCCTGAAGTATGGCTATATTCTCATGTTAAATGAGATCGATCTGGCTGACCCGGCAGAGCTGGCAGGCCTGAACGACGTACTGGAAGGGAGGCCGCTCTGCATTGCGCAGAACAACGGAGAAGTGATTACTCCGCATGCAAATTTTCGTCTGATAGTAACCGCCAATACCAATGGCGCCGGTTCGGAGGAGTCCTATGCAGGCACTCGTCTTCTGAATGCGGCGTTTTTGGACAGATTCCGCTTTCTGGAGAGCAATTACATGCCTCCGGAGCGCGAGGAAAAGCTCCTCGGGGATCTTTATCCGGAACTCGGCAGAGAGTTTATCGGAATTATGGTGCGCACTGCCGGCGAAATAAGAAGATCGCATACCTGCCAGGAGGGCACCGCAGTCTACATGACCATCCCGATGACCACAAGAGCGCTTATCCGCTGGGCTCATCTGTGTCAGGACGCGGACTCTCCGGAGAAAGTCGTCCATGCTCTGGATCGGGCCTTCGGGTACCGGATCACCAGAGAGGAAAGGGTGTATCTGCACCGGATTTTCCACGACATCAGGGGAGATGTGACAGCAGGGCTGCAGAACCGCGCTAAATAAATCTGCAAAGGAGCCCATGGCGTTCCCCGGACGGGACGCCGGAAGGCATTAAGGGTCTCAGGGAGCTTTCCCCGGGGCCCTTTTTTATGCCGCCTTCCCGGGACGCATCCGGCCCGGGAAGCGCTTAAACCTCACAAGGACGCCATTACGGCCCGGTTCCTGCCCGGTACCGGCATCTTACGGTACAATAGCAGTAATATTACCTGTACCAAGGAGATCGAAGCTCATATGAAAGCATTCCCCCCTCAAAAATCAGTCCCCGGCCGCAGCCTGGCCGCCGCCGTTTTCTGCGCCCTCGGACTTGCGGCTCTCCTGCCTCTCCCCGCGGCGGCCGCCTGGCAGGCTCATGATTATGATGCGGGTTCCCGCAGCATCTACCTTAATGATGAAACCGGAGCCGTGGTCACCATGGCGGTTATCGGAAATGCGGGAGAGCTTTCCCTGAAAAACACCGCCGCCTTTCTGGCCGCCCGGGGATCCTGCAAGGCCCCGGAGCCCCGGAGCGCCGCCGGCGTGCCGGGCTTCCTCATGACCTGCCCCGGGGATATCACGGAATACCTGTTTGATGACGGAGCAAGAATTTTGCTGGCCGCCGCCCGCTGCAAGGGTGATGCCCTGTGTCCGGGGCTTAATGACTTTATCGGGGAATTCGGCCGGAAGGGGGATCCCCTCCCGGAACCGGCGGGGCAGGCTTCTTCGGATACCAGAGCCCGGATGGATGAGGCTCTCCGGAATCAGGAAGCCCGCAGTAATGATGCCGGGGCTTCTTCCGGAGAGAACTAGCAGGAGGGATTGGAGGGATTGGAGGGATTGGAGGGATTGGAGGGATTGGAGGGACCGGCTGGAGTCCCGGCCTGGTCTTCGGATTTCATGAGATCGCTGAGCTTCTTTCCGTAGAAAAAGTTCCGCACCAGGGTATTGTATTCCTGCCACATGGGCAGCGTGCGGCACTGCGCCCGGCGGGGGCAGTTATAGTTGGGATCTGCCAGACAGGCCACCGTGGCCAGACATCCCTCCATGATCTCGATGATCTCCCCCACGGTGTACTCCTCCGGATTCCGGGACAGCCGGTAGCCGCCCCCCTTGCCGCTGGCCCCCACAATAAGCCCGCCCGCCACCAGATCCCGGACAATGATTTCCAGGTACTTTTTGGATATTTCCTGTCTGAGGGCAATGTCCTTGAGGGGAATGTATTTGCCCTCGGCTTCTTTTCTGTCACCTGCGTGTTCGCCTTCTGCGAGACCTCTGTTCTCCGCCAGATCTATCATTACCCTTAAAGCGTAACGTCCCCGTGTTGAAATCATGGTATTTGACCTTCTTTCCTTTCTTCTTATTGTCAGTATCTTATTTATCAGCCTCCGCCGCCGCCTTCCTGAAAACCCCCGGGGCATCTTGCTCCGGGGATCGGGGGAGGAGCGGGGATCGTGATTAATTTTTTGTTAAGCCTATTATACCTAAAGGTTAGTAGGTTTTTCAAGAAGCGTGTCCGGGAGTTCCGGAATTCTCTTCCGGTGGGACTCCTTTCAGGAGGGCGGGAAGCCGGCGGCAGAAGCGGGAAACCGGCATCATAAGGCCGGAAGCAATCCGCCGCCGCCTTCCTTCTGGTCTGTTCATAGCCCCGGGACAGGGCGCCGGAAATTTTTTTGAAAAAAAAATTTAAAACCTATTGACATACTAGGTAATGGGTTTTATCATAGCGACATCTCAGGAGGGAAACGGGATTCCGGAACATCAGAAGCTCCGGCCGTATTACCCTCCGGGAACATGGAATCAGCGTCTGACTTAAGCGCCGGATGTTTTTTATCAGCAGGGCAAAGCCCGGAAATCGGAGGACAGCATGCCAACAGTAAAAGCCGCAAAGAATGCGTTTTTCAGCCTGGGAACACTCGGGAGCATCAGAGAGTATCTCTTCCCCTGGTGTCCCTCCTGTCGAATGTGTCTTATGCAGGGCAGCGGGAGCTATTTTGCAGCAGGCGCGCAGGAGAGGCTGTTCCTTTTCCGGACAGCCGGCAGAAGCTGAACAGGCTTCGTTTCAAGCGCGTGGCCCGGCTCTCAGATTTAATGAATACACAGGATGCCGGGTCTTTTTTTATCCCCGGAAAACGCCCCGAATGAAAACCGGAGCGGCCGGAAATCAGATAACAGCAGATTTAAACAGACTGAACCAGATTTAAACAGAATTCACGGAGTATATGAAAATGAGTAATTACAGATTTGAAACCCTGCAGCTTCACGTTGGTCAGGAAGCCGCCGATCCCGCCACCGATGCCAGAGCGGTGCCCATCTACCAGACCACCTCTTATGTGTTCCATAACAGCAAGCATGCCGCCGGCCGTTTTGCTCTCACCGAACCCGGCAACGTGTACGGCCGTCTTACCAACCCCACTCAGGAGGTGCTGGAGAAGCGGGTGGCTGCTCTTGAAGGCGGTACCGGCGCTCTTGCGGTAGCTTCCGGAGCCGCGGCCATCACTTATGTGGTGCAGGCCCTGGCAGCTCACGGCGGGCATGTAGTGGCTCAGAAGACCATCTACGGCGGCAGCTATAACCTTTTGGCTCATACCCTGCCGCAGCTGGGCATTACCACCGCCTTTGTGGATATCCATAATCTTGAGGAAGTGAAGAATGCCATTACTGATAAGACCCGTCTTATTTATGCCGAGACTCTGGGCAATCCCAACAGCGATATTCCGGATTTGGATGCTTTAGCTG
>NZ_JBGVBR010000376.1:0-9106 GCF_045225735.1 Succinimonas sp.
ATGAAATCCGCCATGGTGGAGATTTTACTCGGAATGTACTTGAAAAACACCGCCAGAAGTCCGGCCAAAGCCCCGAGAATCAGGGAAAACGAGGGATCCGAGTTCCCCATGGCCAGCGCCACCTCATGAAAAGCTTCCCCCTCCTTCCAGAACCCTCCGGTGGATAGCATGGCCAGCACTGTGGCAGTAATCAGGAAGCCAATGGGGATCAGAATATCGCCAATGGTCCCGGAAGGCTTTGGTGTTACTTCGCAGTCCACCGGAATCGGAGTATTGACATCTTCTTCCCCTTCGGCCAGTTTTTCCTGATGGGTAAGCTCGGCCCGGCGCATGGGCCCGAAATCAAAGTCCAGGGCGATAATCAAAAGCACAAAGCACAGGCAGAATACGGCGTAGAAATTCCAGGGAATGCAGGAGAGGAAAATCATAAAGGGAGTTTCCTCTGCGGCTTTGGTGGTCAGGTTGGAGCTTACCGCCACAGCCCAGGAGGAAATCGGAGCAATGATGCAGATCGGAGCCGCCGTGCTGTCAATGATAAAGGCCAGCTTTTCCCGGGAAATCTTCTGGGCATCGGTTACCGGTTTCATGACTGTGCCTACGGTAAGACAGTTGAAATAATCGTCAATGAATATCAGGATCCCCAGAAACATGGTGGAGAACAGCGCCTTTCTTCTGGTTTGCAGTTTTTTACGCGCCCATTTTCCGTATTCCCGAATACCTCCGGAAGCGTTAATGACACTGATAAGAGCCCCCAGAAGAGCGCAGAAAATGGCAATCTTCAAATCGAATTTCGCGGCCAGGATCTCCAGTGTCACCTCTGCCGGCCGAATCAGCGGATTTCCGCCGGACTGAGAGCAATAAAGCAGAGCTCCGGACAGGATCCCGAAAATAAGGGACGAGTACACTTCCTTGGTCTTAAGAGCAAGAATGACCGCCAGCACCGGGGGCAGCAGCGATAAAAAGCCGGCAGAATAAGGCTCCATAGAAACTCCGTGTCATAAATCAAAACGCAACAGTTCGGAAAAGCTCCTGATGCAGCGTCATATTTTAGGACTTCAGGAATTTCTGACAAGAGAACCGGAGCCTCACCGTGCCGTACCGCTCATAAAAATCGCCGGGCCAAACGGAGCTTCTGAAGGAAATCGCAATTCAACGGAGCGCAGATCCGGAATCGCCCTCCGCCCTCTTAACAGCGCGGTACCGCATTTAAGAAAGAGCTAGGACGGGAGAGAATCCAGAGTCATCATCAGGGTAAAGCCCAGACTGAACACCAAGGTGGTGACATTGGTATGCTCCCCTTCCGACATTTCCGGAATAAGCTCCTCCACCACTACGTAGATCATGGCTCCCGCGGCGAAGGCCAGAAAATACGGCAAAAGCGGGAGAGCGAGCCCGGCCAGCATGATGGTGGCAATGGCTCCCAGGGGTTCCACAATGCCGGAAAGCGTTCCTAAGATAAAGGCCCGGCGCCGGCTGTGGCCGCTGACCCGGAGGGGCAGCGCTACCACTGCTCCCTCGGGAACATTCTGAATGGAGATCCCCAATGCTAATGAAATCGCTCCGGCCACGGTCATTACGGCGCTTCCGGACAGACTCCCCGCCAGAACCGCTCCCACGGCCATGCCCTCGGGAATATTGTGCAGCGTAACAGCCAGCGCCAGCATGGTGTTTTTGCTGAGCCGGGAACGGGGGCCCTCGGGAGTTTCGCTGTGAATGTGGAGGTGGGGAATCAGATTGTCCAGGAGAAGGAGGAACAGGATCCCTGACCAGAACCCGGCCACCGGAGGGATAAAGGCCAGATTGCCGTAATCCTGATCCTTTGCGGCGTCAAAGGCCGGCAGGAGGAGACTCCACACTGCGGCTGCGGTCATGACTCCGGCGGCAAAGGCCAGAAGACTCTTTTCGACTGCCGGCGGGATCTTGTTCTTTATGAGGAAGACCAGAGCGGCCCCGATAACGGTACCGGCAAAGGGAATCAGGAGGCAGATCAGGATCTGGTTCATAGTTTTCTCCGGAAAACCGCGTCCGGCAATGACATGAAACCGGCCGCTTTCCCTCGATTATAGACTGTTCCCGAAGTTTGCAGACGGGAATTATTTGCAGATGCTTCGGCTGCGTCTCAGGGGCTGCCCGGGATCCACTGGCTGGATATCTGTGTATCAGTGAGATAAGCCTAACAGGGAAATTCTGACCTTCGCATGGGTAATAAGAAGCGCATTCTCAAAACCAGTGAGATCCCTGAAATTGTCTTAAAGATGATGTATCATGAATGAAGAACCGGAACTCCCCTGCCAGCACTTAAGGAACATTGTTTTTTTCCGGGGGCTGCTTCTTCCCGGGGCCTGCCGGCATCTCTTATTTGAAGATACGGACTCCCGAGTATGCGGCTTCATTTGTCCGGCTCTGCAGAATATGGCGGATCGCGTTTTTTAGCTTCCTTGCCCTGATTGCCGGGTTTGCCATAAAATCCGCGCTGCATCAGTCCGCTTTGTCCGGGGAATTATCGCCATGATTTTGGTTCCCGTTGCCGGTAAACTGATGAAATATTAGAATAATGTCTGGTATGGACATCTTTCTTGACGAGTAATCCCCTTTTTCAAATGTTTGTCATATTATATACTAAAGTTACATCATTCTTGTTTTTGGAAATGTAAATTGATTTAATACGGTACTATTTATAACATAAACGATTTCTGGTGATCATTTTGTTCTGGTGCTTTTTATGAAGGTTAGCAATAAACAAATAAATAAAGCTGGTGATACCATTCGTAATGGTAACGATGCAGAAAAGGAACAAGCCATTGAGCTGTTAAACCAATGGAGATACAACCATATGCTTCCATTACGCAATATCAGATCAATCGTTGATAATCGTCTGAAGAAATTAGGGATTGAATGTATTGTGGGCCAGCGTTTAAAAAGAATGATCTCTATTATCGGAAAGATTACCCGTTTCCCTGAGATGTCTGTTTCAAAAATGCAGGATGTTGGCGGAATAAGGATCATTGTTCCTAAGATTTCTGATGTTAAAAAGGTTCATGAAGCTTTGATTAAAAAATCGAAACATGAGATTATCGTACCTCCAAAAGACTACATTGAAACTCCAAAGCCCGATGGTTACAGAAGCATTCATCAGGTATTCAAATATAAAAATGAACAAAATGAAGATATTAATAACATGAGGATTGAAATCCAGATAAGAACTAAACTCCAGCACGCCTGGGCAACCTCTGTTGAAACCCTCGGTGTGATTGACAAGGTTTCTTACAAATCAGGACTGGGGGAGGAAGAAAACAGAAAGTTTTTTAAGCTTGCCAGCGCCCTGTTCTCAATTAAAGAAAATTGCCATGTATTGGATGAATATAAGCAATGCACGAAAGATGAATTAATACAAATGATGAGAGATGCAGATCAAACACAGCAGATTCTTGCTAAATTAAAAGGCTTGTCTGCCCTTAAACCGGCACTTAATTTAAAGAATTCCGGCGATATCTATTTTGTGTTATACCTTGCTGCGGATGAGCAAAAGGACTTTTCAATTAAAGTCATTCCATTTGATGACGAGGAAGAAGCCGTTCTTCATTATGATGCTTTAGAGAAGAAAAACAGAAATAGTACTGGCAAATCCGTGGTTCTGGTAAGATCCAAAAATCTTAAGGAGTTAAAGAAGGCATACCCTAACTATTTCCTGGATACCCAGTATTTTGTCAGAACAATTGAAGATATGATTAAATAAAACTAATTGGCCATGGATGGACAGATGCTAATGATGTCAGGTACATTGCTTTCAGTACTGATCGCAGCGGTATTGCGAGGTCTGCATCCCTGAGACCTGTGAATCGCCGGGAGCGCCCGATCTCAAAATGTAAGCGCCCCGGCTGCCCTGCAGCCAAAAATCATAAGCTGTCTTAGCGTCTTCGGGGACTGAGGCAGTTTTTGTAAGTATGATACGACTGACATATCTCAGAGTTTGGTCTTTTGTTCATTGTCCGTTTCTTACCCGTCCCCGCCGGATAATGCTTTTGTTCTTGACGGCCGGATCCCCCTTCTATAACATTTTTAAGAGAACTGCAGCTGACCTTCATTTCCGGAATTTTTCAGGGAATGCCTTTCCATGAATGATATACCCCCTTCTGATTACCGTGACGGCCGTGATTTTCATGCATCAGGGGCCCGGATCTGCCCTGAGGAACGCGCTCCCGGCGATCGCTACTTCAAGAACTCCCCGGACATGGCCCGGGTGGTCTACCGCAATGCTCATGAAAACACCGCCTTTCCCGAAACCGATCCCCGGCATGGCCAGGGGCTTAATTTCTGTAAATGGATCACCTCCGAGCAGCCTGGCACTCAAGAACATTTTTCCTTTAACGGCAATCTCAACGGGATCCTGGAAAGCTTTCTGGAACCGGGAGCTTCCGTGGGCTGGCACCGTCATGATGATACCGAGGAGTACTATTATGTTCTGGAGGGCAGTCTCTATGCGGAGTGTCAGGATGCCTCCGGTGCCGTATTCAGACGCGATCTTAAGGCGGGGGATCTCCACCGGGTGTCCCGGGGCATGAGCCACTATGCCCGGGCCGGAGAGCGGGGAGCCAGATTTCTGGCTATTATTGTCAAGGCCGAGTAAATCTTCTGGCCATTGAGCGCTGCTAATCTTTTTACCATGTCGCGCCGTTCCGAAATCCCGGCGTTAAGGCATCTCATATACTGTTATTTCGGAGGCTTTATGAAA
The DNA here is from genome assembly GCF_045225735.1 of Succinimonas sp. Lineage (NCBI taxonomy): Bacteria > Pseudomonadati > Pseudomonadota > Gammaproteobacteria > Aeromonadales > Succinivibrionaceae > Succinimonas > Succinimonas sp. The sequence goes on from NZ_JBGVBR010000376.1 coordinate 4,733, forward strand.
ATTGCGGTTATCGGACTTAACTGGGGCCGGGTGCACTTAAGCGCCTGTCGGGAGCTTGGTCATGAGGTAACAGCGGTGGTAGGCCGGGATATGGAGAAGTGCCGGAGGATCGCCGATGAGTACGGGATCCCCGGGAGATACCAGTCGGTATCGGAGCTTCCGGGATCCGGCTTTGACGTTGTTTCCGTGGCTGTGCCGGCGGCGCAGCACTATGAGGTGCTTAAGGAGCTTCAGAAGCGTTCCTGCGGCATTGTTTGCGAAAAGCCGGTGCTGGGCTTCCGGGGGACTCCGGAGATGTATCAGGATCTTTCCGGGGAGATCTTCTTCAATTACGCCTACCCCTTTCTGCAGGATATGGACATTTTTTACCGAAAGCTGGAGGAGATGGGATCTATCCGGAGTATCAGCATTGAATGCCTTTATCACCTGGATCTCAATACCAGATTCACTCCTGAAGAGTACTTCTATGAAACGGTTTCCCATCCGGTATCTCTGGTGGTTCATAAGCTGCAGGACGTGGTCTCCGCAGTAAGAACCGCCCCCGCGGAAATTCTTGCCCAAACTGCCTCCGGAACCGAGCTCCGCATTGTATGCCGGGAGGATCCGTCTTTGAGCGGCATCAGGCACCGGGTTACCGTTACCGGCGCCGATGCCAGGAATGCTCTTGGTGACAAGGTAATCCCAAATGTCCTCCGGCTTACAGGGGAATATGTTACGGGATCCCCATGGCACTACCAGCCTCTGGAGTACAACGGGAAGCCGATTTCGGAGGAGCATTTCCCGGCGGCGGAGCCCTGGTATACCGCCAACAAGGCCTCTCTCGGGAATCTCCTCAGGTATTTTGCGGGAGAGCAAAGCCGGAAGGAGACCCTCAGTAACGGCGCCTTTGATCTTCGAAAGGCTATGATTGCGGAGGATATCCTGAACTGTCTCAAGGCCTGATCGGGCTGCTCTCCTGAGTTCCCGGAACTGTTCCAATGCCGGGCTGCAACACTGGTTTGCGGTAACGGGACACTTCGCGCGCCGCTGCGGATACGATGCAGAGCTTTAACATCCATGGGTTCTGGAGACAGGGCTTTAAGGAGGAGTTTTGCTGAGACCGGGAAAAAGTGTTACTTTGATGTGCATCAAAAAAGTTTGCAAAATTTGTTGATATTTTGCGGCTTTATGGGATAATACAAGCAATAGAGCCCTTCTGCGCTTGAGACACTTTGTGAGAGATACTTTGTGTACAGCGGACCAGTGAAGGGCCTTTTTTTTTGACAGAGATCTATGTTTCAAAATGTAAAACCCCCTCTGACCTATGATGAACAGATAACAAGGTTTAAAGAGTTTCATAACCTTTTAATAGACGATGATGAAGAAGCTCTCCTGATTTTGAAGAAAATTAATTATTACAGGTTGAGCGGGTACGGAAATGGTTTGACTTTGCCGGAAGATAAAGACAAATACAGGCCGGGTATTTCGTTAAAACATTTATATCAATTATATACATTTGACAGCAAAATGAAGAATCTGCTGTCATTGGTAATAGAACAAATAGAAATTCAGTTCAGAGCTAATATTTCATATCATTTGGCAACGAATTATGGTTCTTTAGGTTATCTTGATCCTAATAATTTTGCCGACAGAACAGATGCTAATGGTAATTCTGTTCTGGGAAGAATTCTGTATGATTTTAACACGATGGTCGAAAGAAACAAGCGACTGCCGTTTGTTCAGCACCATATCATCAATTATGGCGGGAAGTTTCCCATCTGGGCTGCCGTGGAGCTGTTTACCTTTGGCAATCTGACTTCTCTGTATTCGATAATGCTGGATAAGGACAAGGACGCCATCGCTAAGTTGTACGGTACTAAAGACGTATATTTTAACAGCTGGATCAGATTGCTGCAGGAGGTCAGAAATGTATGCGCCCACTATGCGCGATTATACAATTTTACTCTTAAGATTACTCCCCGGCTCCATAAAGAGTATGACTTTTTAAAGAGTAATGCAAGAACTAAAAAAACAAAACTTTTTCATGTTTTAATAGTCTTGAAAAAAGTGCTGGATAATGAACAATGGAATGAATTTTACTCACAATTTAAATTGCTGTTAAATGAGTATTTGCCATACGTAAGATTAGGTTTTATGAGCTTTCCGGAAAACTGGGAAGAAATCTTAGAAAAGTAATTTTGGTTTTAAATTAAAAAGCCCCGCAAAACCTGAGTTCCGCGGGGCTTAGCTCCTTGAGACGTTTTTTATCAGCTTTGGCTGTTGTCAGTCAGAATGCCGCCAAACAATCCCGCATCTCCGGAAGCCCCGGAATTATTTCCGATGCGGTCTCTGTTGTAGGCCACGGACTCCCTGTTCATCTTGAGAATGTCGCTGGCATTCCGGAGATCGCCCTCCCGGGCCACCCCGGCGATATTCTCCCGGGAATTCATGTACTCCTTGAACTCTCTTACGATATTGTCCATCTCGGCCTCGTCCTTGTGCATCTCCATAATGTAGCGCTTGTTATTGAAGCGATGGGGCCCGAAGCCCAGGAAGGTGGTGCTGACGATTCTGGAAATGATGATCCATGGCGAAATGCTGGATCTGATAAGCTCGTTTTCCGAACGGGTGGAGTCGTAAACGCTCATGCCGGTGGAGATCTTGGAGCTGGTGAAGGTGCCGTTGACCCGGAAGTACAGGAGCAGGGATTCGAACTTCATTTCCGCCCAGATAATGTAGGTGGCGCGATCCAGAATGCCGGAGTAGATCCAGAGGCAGAGGATCCCCAGAACAAAGGGCAGGAAATGGTTGCAGAGCGCCTGATAGCTGCCGCTGAGCTCCCGGACGTCCGCGGCGCCGCGGTAGGCCAGGTACACGATAATGCCGGCAATGCCCAGCTTCATAAGATGTCCCAGCACTGAAGCAAAGAACCGCACCACGTTAAAGACGATGCTGTTCACCGGCTTCTGATAGGCCGGCTGGGTTTCCTGAATGGTAACGCCCTCGAACTTGCCCTTGGCATTGTTGCCGTCCACGTAAAGGTTGGGGTTCAGGTCGAGGTAGATGCGGTTGGGCACCTCCATATAGCGGCGGTTGGCCATGATTTTGTTTTCAATAGCGATAAAGAGCTCGTCCGGATGAATGGACTGCTGCCAGTTGTCCCGGAGCTCCGAAACCTCGGTAACCACCTGATAGGAGCGGGATCTCTGCCAGAGGAGCCACAGAAGAGGCAGCGTGAGAGCGATGTTGCCGAAGGACATGGCCAGGAACCAGGGCGTGATGGAGAAGCTGTTTATGAAAGCGGAAATATGCTGATACACCGGCATTTCATAAAAATTCACAAACGAAAACCCCGTAGCTGCCAGCACCGGAACCAGCACAGCGATGGCGATGCTGATGGACAGCTTCCCGGGAGTCAGGTAGCTGGAGGTGTCCGGACTGTTGTAGAAGCTGGCGTAGTCATAGCTCCGCATGGATTTCCAAATGCCGGTCATGGCCAGGAAGAGATACCAGGTGTAGAGGGCCAGCACAAAATCCAGGTCTCCGGTGATAAGCCCGGTCTTGCAGAGAAAGAGCGCCAGAAGGTAGCACATCAGGTTGATCACGGTGCGGATAATGGCGGAGGAGGCTTTAAGAGCCAGATTCCGGAACGGCAGCGGCAGAAAATAGAGCGGCTTCAGAGTGGTGAAAAACATGTTTTCCAGCCAGTTCGCCGGCTCCCTGAAGGTGTGGTTGGTGCGGCTGTTCAGCATTTCGGAGAGAATGTCCGCGGAGTAATCGCATTTGGACTGGTCGGACACCACGCTGCTGTTAGCGGCCAGAGACGAGGGATCGGTACGGCCCAGAGGCATTCTGAAGGTCATGTAGAAACCGCTCCAGGCTTCCCTGACGGAGTAGGTCAAAAGTCCGAAGCCCACCACGAGGCAGATCCAGCCGGAGACCATGTCGGTTTTGGTGATCCAGGTAATGCTGACCAGCACATAAACAGACAGGGCCAGGGATATCAGCCCGGTGAGGATTTTGATATACCCCAGTTTTTTCAGGGGGTTATCGATTTTGGGGAGGTTGGAGCCCCAGTCGTTGGTATTGCCCATATTCTTTTCCTGCGTATTTGAAATCTGCGCCATTATATCGCAGCGGGGACAGGATGTATTTATGATATGGTTTTCAGGAAAAAAATGAGTAATAAATGAGTTAAGAAGGACAATCCTCCCGGTAACTCAGGAGGATCTGCGGGGCAGGCTGTTCTTCTCAGTGTGAGAATGACAGAGTGATTATTTCCTGCCGCCCTCCGGAGTCTTTTTGCCGGGCTGCCAGGGAAGACCGAGGACATAGCGCATTTTTCTGGCCTCATTGCAGAATTCCTGGTTTTTGGTGGCCTCGCAGGCCTTATCC
>NZ_JBGVBR010000377.1:0-13061 GCF_045225735.1 Succinimonas sp.
GACAACGGCAATTCAGGGCAGTCAAAAAGCTGCTGCATAAATACATGTTAATTAGTTGCAACAGCTAATATGAAACAGCTCGATAAATTCCATGGTAACTATAAGTCAATGTTCAGAAACAGATTGAATGTTCCACGTGGAACAACGTTGATAATGGCAGATGAATTTCATAGGAACTTCCAAGTCAGCATCCAGGAAAAGATTGAATGTTCCCGTGGAACAACGGAGATAATGACAGGTAAATTCCATGGAACTCCAAGTCAGCATCCAGGAAAAGATTGAATGTTCCACGTGGAACAACAGAGATAATGGCTGGTAAATTCCATGGTAACTATACTATAAGTCAATGTTCAGAAACAGATTGAATGTTTCACGTGGAACAAAGGGAAAAATGATGCTGGGGATGACGGATGAATATTTGAAAGATATTTATCAAGTGTGTTGGGTATGTATGAAGAATACCTGTTGGAAATGAATGTTTTTAACCAGAGTAAACTAGAGTGAATTAGTGTGCTTTATCAATAATTTTACTGTTTTAAGTTAACTGTTTGGAACTTAAAGTTGCAGTGATTAAATTAGTAAAGATGGTTGAGATTGGGGGAGGGAATGCTGAATTATTGTATATGAATAAAACATACTGGACTAACATTTTTCTAAAAATGATGTTTTGCTGTTTTGTTGATTACTCATATTTTTGTTCAAAATATCATTAATGAATATATTCCCTTCTTTGTTAAGATTTATCGTTTTCTTACCAAAATAAAGCAATTATTTGAAAAGTGAAATGTCCTTAATTAATCAAATATTGAGGTCGCTTATAGAGAAAGAATAAGAACAAACTAACAGAGTATTGATAGTCTTTTACTGTTAAGCAGTGATTTATATTGCAAGGGCAGTAAACAAGTTGTGGTATGGTATGTATATTACTCTGCCTTTATTTAACAATGTGTTTTTCTTGTGAATGGTAAATAGAAAAAAGTAATACGGTGATTAGTGTGAAATAATTCAGGGCGTTAATTTAATGATTTATGGATAAGTAGAGAGGCAGATGGCAGATAAACAGAATAACGTCCTGAATATATAAGATTGTAAGTCAGAAAAGAAATTAACTTTTGGGTCTGAGCTTTAATGTTTCTTTGAGATATACGAAGTTGTAAGGAGTAATGAGTATAACTCCCCCAATCAGAAAGAATGCCATCCACTCATCTGGAATATCAGGAATTCCAAAAAAATGACATCCAATTCCTGCTACTAACATTAGCACACCTATAAAATGAAAAATTTTTGTCCATAAAGGAGCTTTGATGATGATCTTCATTTATCAATTTCCCAGCTAAACATGTACCTGTATGATACCATGAAACCACTTTTGGCATGAGGTTTTGATGAGTTTTACAGGCCTTTTTTTATGGTGAATTTTGACACTTTAGGCTATAATACACAGGTTGTTTTTGAGTAAAAGATTGTTAACCATGGGTTTACCAGAAAACAAAATATTCTAATGTACAAAATACAGATCATTACGGATTTAGATCTGTCTTTAGGGAAAGGTTTATGTGCGCTGAAGTTAACAACGATTATAACGGAAATTCGATAAAGGTTCTTAAGGGGCTTGATGCAGTTCGCAAGCGTCCTGGCATGTATATCGGTGATACCGATGATGGCTCAGGTCTGCATCATATGGTTTTTGAGGTAGTTGATAATTCCATCGATGAAGCTTTGGCTGGTTACTGCGACAGAGTTTTGGTAACAATTCATGCAGATGGTTCTGTATCAGTTAATGATGATGGTCGAGGAATTCCCGTTGATATCAATGAGGATGAGGGGGTTTCAGCTGCTGAACTTGTTATGACGGTTCTTCATGCTGGCGGCAAGTTTGATCAGAATAACTATAAGGTTTCCGGAGGGCTTCATGGTGTTGGCGTCTCCGTTGTAAATGCTCTTTCTGATAAGCTTGTTCTGACCATTAAGCGAAACGGCAAGATATGGCAGCAAACTTATGAGGATGGAGGGAAGCCTGTAGCTCCTATTGCTCCCATAGCCGAATGTCCGCTGGAGGAAACTGGTACGGATGTTCGTTTCTGGCCAAGTGATACCGTTTTTTCAAATATCGTTTTTGATTACAAAATTTTGGAAAAGAGACTCAGAGAGCTATCTTTTTTAAATTCAGGAGTAAAGATCGTTCTTGTTGATGAAAGATGTTCTCCAAAGAAAGAGGATGTTTTTCATTATCAGGGCGGTATTGAAGCCTTCATTAATTTTTTAAACGAAGACAAGGAAAAGCTTACAAATAAGATTTTTTATTGTCATCAGACCCGTGGTGATGATGGTATTGAAGTTGAGGTTGCGATTCAATGGGTTGATACCTACACCGAGAATGTTTTTTGCTTCACTAACAATATTCCGCAGAAGGATGGCGGTACTCATTTGGAAGGGTTTAGAAGAGGTTTGTCTAATTCCTTAAAGAAGTACTCAGAGTCTGTTTCTGTTGGTAAAAAGGAAAAAATTGATATTCAGACTGAAGATTTTCGTGAAGGTATTTCGGCAATAGTTTCTGTAAAAGTACCGGATCCAAAGTTTTCTTCACAGACCAAGGATAAATTGGTATCGTCTGAGGTTTCATCCGCAGTTAGTTCAGTTGTTAACGAAAAGCTTTTTGAATATTTAAATGAGAACCCTAATGAATCGAAGGTTATTTTTGAAAAAATATTAAATGCTGCTCGTTATAGAATAAAAGCTCGTCAAATCAGAGACAGCAACAAAAAGAATTTTAGCGGCAGCATGCCGGATAAACTTACTGACTGCGTTTCAAAAGATCCTGCTGTCAGAGAACTTTATATTGTGGAAGGTGATTCAGCAGGAGGTTCTGCAAAAACCGGCAGAGATCCGGAATTCCAAGCTATACTGCCTCTAAGAGGAAAGATTTTGAATGTGGAAAAGACATCCACTGACAAATTGAACCAAATCACTTTTGACATGGATTCAACGATTGGTATCTTAACCAAAGTTCTGGGGTGCGGAAGCGTTGGAAATGATGACTACAATCCTGATAATATCCGTTATCATAATGTTGTAATCATGACCGATGCCGATGTTGACGGTGCTCATATCAGAATTCTGCTTCTTACATTCTTCTACAGACGTATGCCTGAAATCATTGAAAGAGGGTACGTATATATAGCTCAGCCTCCGCTTTATAAGTTTTCCAAAGGAAATAAGGTTCGGTTTATTGTAGACGAGAAAGAGAAGAATCTATACGAAACCTCGCTTGCTCTTGACAAGGCCAAATTATTTGTTAACTCTGCCGCGGCTCCGATTTTTGGAGAACCTCTGGAAAAGATTTTTCTCAAGTACATGAACATTTTTTCGGTACTTGATCGCGTTGACAGGGAAATTCCGAAGTTTCTTACTGAGCAGCTTCTCTTCGTTCCTCGCATAAAGGAATCTGATCTTCATGATCAGGCTTTGGTTGGTGAATGGACTTCAAAATATGAAAGTCGTCTGAAGGTTAAGGAACACTCTGGTTTAAGGTTCAGAACAGAACTGGAACATGATGCGGTAAATAATATTTGGCTGCCGAAGGTTTTTGTCAGACACAACGGTGTGGATCGCTCTTACTTACTTCCGTATCATTTCCTTGTTGGTTTGGACTACAAGGCTATTTCCGATGTCAGCAACCTGATAGTTGATCTCCTTGAACCTGATGCATACCTGCTGATCGGCGAGAACCGCTATGACAATCTGAGGGATTTTGGTCAGGTTTATGATATTCTGATTAAGATAGCATTAAAGGGGATTAGCATTACCAGATTTAAAGGTCTGGGTGAAATGAATCCTGAAGAGTTGTTTGACACCACAATGAATCCGGAAAACAGGGTATTTCTCAAGGTAACCATCGATGATGCCATTGAGGCAGACAAGGAATTCTCAAAGCTTATGGGTGATGTTGTGGAACCCAGAAGAGATTTTATTGTTGCTAACTCTCATTTGGCAGAACTTGATGTGTAATTACAGGTACTGAGAGCGTAAAATATCATCCGTTTGTACTTTCTTTGTTGGAGTTTGGTATGAAGATTACAAAGATTGCAGCTGCTTTGATGTTAAGCGGCGCCATTTCCCTGTTGAGTGTTGCTAATGCTACCGGGGATTACGTTTTTCGGACTGAAAATTCTTACAATACTGATAGTATAAACGTTCAGCAGTATGACGGTTACACTCATGTTTTCAGCTTTGTGGTACTGTCAAAAGGAGCCATGGGATATCAGAATATTAATAATTTTGATGATTTGTATCATTCCCTGGCTCGTTGCGATAAGGAGAAAATGCTTACTGATGAAGGAACTGAACTCTTTAATCTAATAAAAGCGCTTCGTCCGACAATTACAAAACTGTCTAAAACCGCTCTTACTCCGGTGGGGGTTGGTGATGTCAGCAAAATTGGCACCGATTTTGGAAAACCCCGTGCCGGGCTTATAAAGTCCAAGGCCACCTATGATAAGGAAATCAATATTCAGTTTGTGTATGACGGGGATCCTCTTGCATTGGAAACTGGTGAAAAGTTTGTTTTGGGAATTACCAACAATTTACCGGAAGATAATGTGATTGTTTATGATGAAATCAAAGATGAGAGTAAGTTGGCATTCTTTTACAGCACTGAATATAAGAATTACCTGAATAATTATCCGGAGCTGGAGAAGGCTTTGGGAAAGATGCGAGTTGAGAAGCAGTACAAGTCGTATGTAGAAAGCGTGCTTCCGAGAATTCTCAAGAAGGCAAAGGTCGATGAGCTGGTGCATCTGGGTTTTTCTACGGGAACCTCCAGAATCGATGACAAGGATTTTGTTAATGATCTTTATCTCTTTTATCAGATTCTTCCCAATATTGATAAGATTCTAGCCCAGAAGTACTCAACATTGATGGATACCGTCCTCAGACCCAATGAGAGAGAATTCTTTGCTAAGATGGAGGATCGGGCCGCTTATTATAAATTTGGTCCGGGCTTTAAGAATAATCGCATTGGTGTTTACTCCGGAAAGAAGATTGTTAAGGAAATTGTTGAGGATCTGATTGCGATCAACAGTGAAGAGCCGCTGAAAGTTATGGTTCTTGATGCCAGAGCGTTGATTTCTCTTGAAAGTTATCTGTTCAGGGATGAATTTGACGAAATTGATTCCAACGAAAAAATCAGTGAATCACAAAGCAGTTTTTCTGTGTCTGAGTATGCGCCGCTGAGTTCGCTGCTGATATTTGATCTTTATAAAAATGCTGATGCTAAGTATTTTGCAAGAATCACCCTCAATGGCAAAACAAAGAAGGTTAACAAAGATTGGGATTCGGCTAAGAAAACGGATCTCTATGATCTGTCCCTGGTGTTAGGAACTCTTGATAATAAAGATATTTCTGAAAGAGAGCCGGAATAGTAAATTTAGTGTTTTTTAGCGGAACAGTGTCAAATCAGTCATTGTTAAAAAATTTGTAAAATTTATTGACGAATTGGCACGGTTCTATATAATACGCTTGTTTCTTATGAATGCTTCCGTAGCTCAGTTGGATAGAGTAGTGCCCTCCGAAGGCAAAGGTCATGGGTTCGATTCCCGTCGGGAGCGCCATTATTGCGAATGTGGCGGAATTGGTAGACGCGCAAGCTTCAGGTGTTTGTACCGCAAGGCGTGAGGGTTCGAGTCCCTCCATTCGCACCATCTTTTTTTCTCACCTTCTTCGTATCCCTAGTTTTTTCTTGTATTTGACCGCAGGATCTTCTTGTTTTTTCGACGGAGTGAAGAACCGCTTTGCTCACTCAATTTCCGGCTCGGCTCGTTACCTCTATGCGCTTAACTCCATTGGACAGCACTGGACAGTATCTGACAGGATTTCCTATGCTTACGCAAAAAAAATCCCCTTCTTGGAAGGGGACTTTGTTTTAGCAGAAAGACTCTGCAATCTTATGCAGTGATTTGCTGCTGCTCTGATATCTTCTCCGAACGCGGTTTGTATTTAGTAAAGTAACGCATTACCAATACAAAGAACACCGGAACAAAGAAAATTGCCAGAACTGTGGCAGATAACATACCGCCGATAACGCAGATGCCGATTTCATTTCGTCCGGCGGCGCCGGCGCCGGTGCTGAGAGCCAAAGGAAGCACACCGAGTATGAAAGCCATGGATGTCATAAGAATCGGTCTGAGACGGATCTTAGCAGCTTCCACTACAGCATCGGTAAGCTTATGACCTTTGTCATAAAGTTCCTTGGCAAATTCAACAATAAGTATGGCATTTTTGGCTGACAGACCTACGGTGGTAAGAAGGCCTACCTGGAAATAGACGTCATTTTCCAGCGGTCTCGCCCAAGGGAATACATGCGGGAAAATCTGAGTCAGATAGGCTGCTCCTACGGCACCGAAGATACCCAGAGGTACCACCAGCATTACAGAGAACGGAATACTCCAGCTCTCATATAATGCAGCAAGACACAGGAACACGAAAAGCAAGGATATGGCATAAAGAGGCCCGGCCTGAGCTCCTGACTGCTTTTCCTGGAATGATACGCCGTGCCAGGCGATGCTGTAGTTGCCATTTTCCAGTGAATTTACAATTTCCTCCATTTTGTCCATAGCCTGACCGGTGGAAATACCAGGCTGTGCTTCACCGTTGATCTGCACTGCCGGCAAGCCGTTAAACCGTTCCAGACGCGGCGAACCGAAAGACCATTCTGTATGGGCGAATGAAGAGAAAGGCACAAGCTTGCCAGCATTGTTTCGTATGTACCACTTGTTAAAATCCTTTTCATTCATCCGCGCTTCAGGTTCTGCCTGAAGGAAGATTTTCTTAACGCGGTTTCTGTCCATGAAATCGTCTATATAGGCAGAACCCCATGCCGCAGAGAGCGTGGAATTAATGCTGGGGATATCCAATCCCTGAGAAATAGCTTTGGGATAGTCAATCTTAACATTAAGCATGGGCGTGTCATCAAGGCCGTTTGCTCTCACTCGGGTAAGAAGATTTCGGGCATCTCCTTCTCCGGTCATGGCGATAACCTTGTTTCTGGCGTTCAGAAGATTTTCATGAGACCCCTGATCCGGATCGGTAAGGAACATATCAAATCCTGAAGCTGTGCCAAGTTCCGGAATGGCAGGAACATTAAACGCAAGAACCATGCCTTCTCTTATGCCAAGGAGTTTGGGGAATGCTCTTTGCACAATAGCCCGTACATGTCTGTTTGGATCTGTGCGCAGAGACCAGTCCTTCAGCTTGACAAAGGCCATTCCGGCATTTTGTCCTGAGCCGGCAAACGAGAATCCGACAACGCCCATGATAGACGCAACGTTGTCCTTTTCTTCGGTAAGGAAATAATCGCTAAGCTTTCCAAGAACCTCTCGGGTTCTCTCCATGGTGGCTCCGGCAGGCAGCTGGATCATGGCCATGAGCACACCCTGATCTTCTTCCGGCAGGAATGAGGATGGGATTTTCACAAACATAAACCCCAAAGCGCCGCAGATAACCATGTACAGGAAAACATACAAAACCAGCGACTTTACAACATAGCGCACGAAGGTCATGTAAATGCGAGAACAGAAATTAAATGAGGCATTGAAAAGCTTGAAGAAATGAGACAGGAATATGGCATCCAGCAGCTTTACAAACTTGTCTCTGATGAGCAGGAATATTCCGATAAGTCCCTTATATTCAGGATGCGGCAGATTAACAGGCTTAAGAATGGTAGCGCAAAGGGCCGGAGTGAGTGACAGAGCTGTAACAACCGACAGAATCATGGCAGATACTATGGTTATGGAGAACTGTCTATATATAACGCCTGTGGAGCCGCCGAAGAAGGCCATCGGGATAAACACTGCGGATAGAACGAGCGCAATGCCAATCAAAGCTCCGGTTATCTGTGTCATTGATTTTTTTGTTGCTTCGTAGGGAGACAGCTTCTCCTCTGTCATGATACGTTCAACATTTTCAACAACAACGATAGCGTCATCAACCAAAAGGCCGATGGCCAGCACCAATCCGAACATGGTCAGGGTGTTTATCGAATATCCGAGGATCGACATAATGCCAAAGGTTCCGAGGAGCACCACCGGAACGGCAATGGTCGGAATTATGGTTGCTCTGATGTTCTGCAGGAACAGATACATAACAAAGAATACCAGGATAATGGCTTCTATAAGGGTGTCTACCACTTCGCCAATGGATATTTTGATAAAGTCTGTGGTGTCATAAGGATAAATGTAGGAAACGCCTTTGGGGAAATATTGCGAAAGACGCTTTATTTCCTTCTTGACTTCGGCAGCGGTTCCCAGAGCATTAGCTCCTGTTGCCAGACGAATACCAATACCAGTAGTAGGCTGTCCGTTGTATGTTGCTCCGAACTGATACATTTCGTTGCCAAGTTCGAGTCTTGCCACATCCTTCAGCAGCACTTTAGAACCATCTTCATTCATGCGAATGACAATGTTTGAAAATTCGTCAATGGATGTAAGTCTTGACTGACCTCTGATGGTATAGCTGTAAACCTGTCCTTTTACGGCAGGAGCTCCACCGAGGGAGCCGAAGGTAATCTGGGCATTTTGAGCCTTGACGGAAGCAATTATTTCCGGAATGGTGACATTTACTCTGTTTATACGATCAGGATCAATCCATATTCTCATGGAGTATTCTGAACCGAAAACAAAGATTTCGCCTACCCCCGCAATTCTGCTCAGCGGCTCTTTGAGGTAGCTTTCGGCATAATCGGACAGGTCTATTTCCTTCACTTCCGGATTGTTTGAAACCAGACCGACAACCATCAGGAAGCTGTTGGTGCTTTTTCTGGTATCAATGCCGTTTTGCTGTACGGTCGCGGGAAGCTGAGACTGACATTGCTGGAGCTTATTCTGTACCTGCATCTGAGCAACGTCAGGATTGGTTCCCGGTTCAAAGGTAATCTGAGTTCTGGCCATGCCGTATGAATCAGAGGTAGAACTCATATACATATAGCCGTCGAGTCCCACCATGTTCTGTTCTATTATCTTGGTGATGGTGTTTTCGACAGTTTCCGCGCTTGCTCCGGGATAGCTTGCCGATATGGAAATAGTAGGAGGAGCAATGGTCGGATATTGCGATACAGGCAATGTATGAATTGCCATAAGACCGCCCAGCATAATCACAATGGCTATTACCCATGCGAATATCGGACGATCTATGAAGAAGTGAGCCATACTAAATTTACTTCCTTCTGGTGTTTATTTGCTGTTTGAACCTGACTGAGCATCCTGAGGCTTGCTTTCCACAGGAATCACAGGGCTTTTCGGACCGATTTTCTGCAGATTAGTGGTGATGATACGGTCACCTGCCTTTACGTCGGATTTGATAACATACTTGTTTTCAAATTCCGATATTATGGTGATTACGTGCTGCTGTACGGTGTTTTCCGGAGAAATCGTATAGATGATTGAAGTGCCGTTTGTCTGACGCATCACTGCAATTTGCGGTATTACAATGGCGTTATCCTGATTGCCTTCATTGATTTCCGCCCGAACATACATTCCAGGAAGGAGTATGTGATCAGGATTTGGCACCAGAGCACGAACGTTAACCATGCCGGTGCTTTCATCAACAGTGACTTCCGAGAATTCAAGCTTGGCCTTTTGTTCATATACGTCGCCGTTCTCAAGTATTACCTGCACCTGGTTGCCGTCAACATTGGGATTAAATGTTCCGTTTTTAATGTTCTTTTTCAGGAAAATATGATCATTAACAGATTGCCCAAGATCCAGATACATGGGATCCATCTGTTTTATAGTGGCAAGAGCCTGCAGCTGACCTGTGGTAACTAATGCTCCCTCGGTTATATTTGACCGGCTGATAACTCCCGTTATGGGGGCATATACCTTAGTGTATGCCAGATTGATTTCGGCAGTCTTTACAGCGGCTTCGGCTATAAGAATAGATGCTTTAGCGGAATTGTAACCGGCTTCTGCATCATCGTAATCCTGTTTTGATATGGAATTTGAGGCTATAAGCTTGCTGTAGCGATTGTATCTCAGCCGGGCAGAGTTCTCCTGAGCCTGCGCATGAGCCAAATTTGCCCTGGCGCTGGCGAGCTGAGCCTCGTACATGGAAGGATCGATCTGGTAAAGCTGCTGACCTTCCTGAACCACGGCTCCTTCCTTGAATAATCTTTTAAGAATTAATCCTGACACCTGCGGTCTGACTTCCGCTGTTCTTACAGCTACGGCGCGACCGATCAGATTTGAGACCACCGGAACACTTGCCGTTGTTACTATTTCAAAATCCACGGGCATTGGCGGCGGAGCTCCGTTGCCTCCCATCATGCCGTTGCCCTGTTTGTTTTCTCCGCAAGCGGTCAGCCCTGATATCGTTAAGAGCCCCATCAAAAAAGTTAATAACTTTTTGCTAGCTGATATGTGCATTTATTTGCTCCGTTTTGGTGTGACAATGCCTCATATTATACAACAAAGAAAAGAATTCTTTTCTATACATACAGTCATGAATGTATAATAAAATGGATTCGAACCGGGCATTATTGAACAATACTTTGATAATGTTCGTAAATTGTGCCGGATTTCATGATTTATCCGCTCATTTACTGCTGCGCGGAGCGGTAAAAGCAAGAAAAACCTAAGATGAGGAAATGACTATGGTGCGGAAGACCAGAGAAGAAGCATTAAAAACAAAAAAACTCATTATGACGGTTGCCAAAAAGCTTTTCTGCGAAAAAGGGCTTGATCGAACCAAGCTGTGTGATATTGCTGCGAAATCCGGTTTGACGAGAGGAGCAATATACTGGCATTTTGCCAATATTGACGAACTCTTCATAGAACTGTGGGATGACATGATGGCTAATCATAATCTCCTGCTTTTTTGCAAGTATGGCAGTTCTCTGGAAAAGTATTCCGTGAAACATTCCATACTGAACTGGATACGAAGTCTGGCCAGCGGCATTGATGAAGAGAAGGTGTGTTTTCTGAAAATTCTGACATCGGTTGTCTTCGGGGATCAGGGAACATCAAGGATACGCAGCATGGTGCTTGACTACTACAAGGATAACAGAAGGATTTTGGAGGAAGAACTGGCTAAAGGAGTTGCCTGGACGGAGCTGCCCTCGAATCTGGATATCGATGCAGCCAGTCACTATGTTTTTTCTGAGATATCCGGACTGATGATCAACAGTGTCTACTGGGGAGGGGCTCTCAGGCGGCACATAGATGTTTATTCACAGATGGTTGTTGATAATATGACAAAATTTGTCAGTCAGGAGAAATGAATTAAAACGTTTTCACATTTTTTAATAATGCGGATTTCGTCCGAAACAATAAAAAAAGTTGCAATACATCACAGTTGTAATATAATGCGGTGCTGAAAAATCGCCCGAAGGCATCGCTTCGATGCTCTGCAGGGCAGGCAATAATTAGAATAAGCCTTAATGTTTTGTTAAACATCATTATGGATGGATACTTATTATGAAGAAGACTTTGATTGCACTCGCTGTTGGCAGTGTTGTAGCTTTTGGTTCCGCAGCTTACGCTGCTGAGGCTGAAACCGGTTATGTTGGTGTTAAGACCGGCTGGTCTCATGTTGAGACTCCTTCCCGTCGTACTGCTCCCGGTGTTCATCACAACAGCAACAACGGCTGGAACTATGGTATCTATGGCGGATACAACTTCACCAGCTTCCTTGGTTTAGAGGCTGGTTACAGCTATCTTGGCAATTTCTCCAACAAGGGAAATTATGATGGCAAGAAGCTTGGCAAGTATAATCTTCACGGTGCAGAGCTTGCTGCTATTCTTGCTGTTCCTTTTAACGATACTGATGACCTGTTCTTCAAGGTTGGCGGTCTTATTGCCAATAACCATGACAAGGCCTTCAATCACACCGAAACCAGAGCCGCTCCTTTAGTAGGCATTGGTACCAGAATTGCCTTCGGTGATTTCATTACCCGTCTTGAATACAACTATGCTCACAAGGTAACCGATGGCAAGTATGGCTATCAGCCTGACCTTTCCACCCTTAACGTCGGTCTTGAGTGGAAGTTTGGCGGCGCTGCTCCCGCTCCTGTTGTTGTTCCGGAAGCACCTAAGTCTGTTGTTGTAAGCAAGAACATTTCTCTTGATTCTGAAGCTCTCTTCGGCTTCAACAGCTCCAAGCTTTCTGCAGACGGAAAGCAGAGCGTTGCCAGCGTTTCCAAGGAAATAAACGACAACAACCTTAAGGATGTTCGCATTGAAGTTGAAGGTCATACTGACCGCATTGGTTCCGAACAGTACAATCTTGAGCTTTCTAAGAAGCGTGCTCGTGCTGTTGTAGAGGAATTCATTGCTGATGGCGTTGATCCTTCTACTATCACCGCTGAAGGTTACGGCAAGTCTCGCCCTGTAACTGGTGACAAGTGCAACGGCATCAAGAACCGCAAGGCTCTTGTTGAGTGCCTTGCTCCGGATCGTCGCGTTGAAGTTAAGTTCACCGGTGTTGAAGAGCACGTTGAAACCAAGTAATTTGCAGGAATACTTGCAGGCTTCTTTTGAAGCTGCTGTTAAGTGATTGCAACAGAAGTCCCGGTCATTGGCCGGGATTTTTCTTTGTTAAGATTTGGAGAACACTTGCATTTTTGACAGGATATGCATTATTAACAAATAAGAGTGTAATTTCTAACAAGATGCCATTATCATGAACAAAGTTTGAGACTATGCGGACAGTGCATGTCGGGCGTTTTTTGAGTTTTCTGGGGAGTTGGTATGGGTTCCAAAAAAAAGTGCGCAAAGATGTACGAAGAAAAGGACAGTACCAGGGCGGGAGATTTTCTTCTTAAGCTTTGTCACTCTGTTACTTCAGTTTTGTCTGAAGCTACTCATCATGATATTAACTTTTCTCCGATGGTTCAGAAGATCTCAAAGACGTGTCTTAAACCTGATATCGGATGCTTTGTGCTTTTTGACGGAGCATTCGCAGGTTTGGTGGTGATAAATTTCACAGCTGAAGCTGCCATGGAGGTTTACTCTCAGTATCTCATCAATATGGGGCTTCCCAAAGAGGAACTGGCAACAGTATATACCTCTGAT
>NZ_JBGVBR010000378.1:0-7304 GCF_045225735.1 Succinimonas sp.
ATCCGTTCTCTCCTGATTTTCCGGGAGATGACGGCAGCATTAAAGCCGGCAGCGCCGCTTTGCGGATCCCGTCCGGCGGCAAAAAACCAATAATCAATAACAAAGCAGTAAAACGGAGTTTGATTGTGGAAGCATCCCAGATCGTAATTATCAAAAGGGACGGCAGTAAGGTTCCCTACGATGGTAATCGCATCGTTAAAGCTGTGTCCAAGGCATGTGATGCCTGCGGTCTCAGAGACCTGGCTCTCTGCGTCGAGGTGGAAAAGTTCATCTTCAGCAAAATCAAGGGCATGACCTCGGTGGATATCGCCGAAGTGCAGACCATGGTGGAAAATCATCTTATGGACACCCGCTACAAGCAGGTGGCCCGGGCCTACATCGAATACCGTCATGACCGGGATCGCATCCGCGAAAAGCACAGCAAGCTCATTCAGGACATCGAAAGCCTCATCGAGCAGAACAATCCGGACATCCTGAACGAAAACGCCAACAAGGACAGCCGCGTCATCCCCACCCAGCGGGATCTTTTAGCCGGCATTGTGGCCAAGCACTACGCCAAGACCCATATGCTGCCCCAGGACATTGTGGAGGCTCATGAAAAAGGCGAGATCCATTTCCATGATCTGGATTACTCTCCCCTGTTCCCCATGTTCAACTGCATGCTCATTGATCTTAAGGAAATGCTGACCAACGGCTTCAAGATGGGCAATGCCGAGATTGAAACCCCGCATTCCATTCTCACCGCCACGGCCGTTACCGCCCAGATCATCGCTCAGGTAGCCAGCCATATCTACGGCGGCACCACCATTAACCGCATTGACGAGGTGCTGGCTCCGTACGTTACCAAGAGCTATGAAAAGAATCTGGAAATCGCCCGGGAATGGCGGGTGCCGGAGGCTGAAAGCTATGCCCGCTCCCGCACCGAGAAGGACTGCTATGACGCCTTCCAGTCTCTGGAATACGAGATCAACACCCTGCATACCGCCAACGGACAGACTCCCTTCGTAACCCTGGGCTTCGGTCTCGGCACCTCCTGGGAATCCCGGCTTATTCAGACCTCCATTCTGAAAAACCGCATTGCCGGGTTAGGCCGGAACAAAAAGACCGCGGTATTCCCCAAGCTGGTGTTCGCCATCAAGGACGGCGTGAACTTCCGTCCCGAGGATCCCAACTATGACATCAAGCAGATCGCCCTGGAATGCTCCAGCAAGAGAATGTATCCGGACATCCTGAACTACGAGCAGGTAATTCGGGTTACCGGCTCCTTCAAGGCTCCCATGGGCTGCCGCAGCTTCCTCTCCCCCTACTGCAATGCCGAGGGCGAGCTGGAGCACGACGGCCGCAACAATCTGGGCGTGGTCAGCCTGAACCTGCCCCGGATCGGCATTGAAGCCAACCACGACGAGAAGAAGTTCTACGAAATCCTGGATCAGAGGCTGGATCTCTGCTACCGGGCTCTTATGGAAAGAATCCGCCGGCTGGACAACGTCAAGGCCAAGGTAGCGCCGATCCTCTATATGGAAGGAGCCTGCGGCGTGCGTCTCAAGGCCGATGACCGCATCAGCGGCATCTTCAAGAACGGCCGGGCTTCCATTTCCCTGGGCTACATCGGCATTCACGAGACCATCAACGCCCTCTACGGCACCGAGAAGCATATCTTTGATGACGAAACCCTGCGGGAAAAGGGACTGGCCATTGTGAGACACCTCCGGGAGGCCTGCGACCGCTGGAAGAAGGAAACCGGCTACGGCTTCAGTCTCTACAGCACCCCGGCGGAAAACCTCTGCAACCGCTTCTGCAAGCTGGATTCCGCGGAGTTCGGCTCCATTCCGGGAGTTACCGACAAGGGCTATTACACCAACAGCTTCCATCTGGACGTTAACAGAAAAGTGGATCCCTACGCCAAGATCGATTTCGAGAGAGGTTATCCGGATCTGGCTTCCGGCGGCTTTATCTGCTATGCGGAGTTCCCCAACATGCGCAGCAACACCGAGGGCATTGAGGATGTCTGGGATTACACCTATGACAAGATCCCCTACTTCGGCACCAACACTCCTATCGACGAGTGCTACATCTGCGGCTTCAAGGGCGAATTCTCCTGCACCAGCAAGGGCTTTGAATGTCCTAAGTGCGGCAACAAGGATCCGGGGAAGTCTTCGGTAATAAGAAGAGTCTGCGGCTACCTGGGCGCTCCTGATTCCCGTCCGTTCAACGAGGGCAAGCAGAAGGAGGTGCAGAGACGCGTCAAGCATCTCTGATCCGGTTCCCCGCCGCCGCGGCTCAGCAGAAAACCCCGCAGCTTGCGGGGTTCTTTTTTTGGGAAATGCGCAAACAAACGGGGAGAAGACCGGGAAAACCCGGAAGCCCTGCAATTAACCATTATGTGACCGCATCCCCGGTTACAAACTCAAAGACGGACTATACTTTGCCTCAGGGGTTCTGCGCCGGCCCGGCCGCCCTGTCAGAATGGCGGAGGCTTGTCTTTTTCCTGAATCGGCAGGCGGCAAAAATGCCCGGATGTTCAATTAGCAATGTGAGGACAGAACGAATGATCAGAAAATGCGCTTTGATAATCTGCGCTCTTATGATGACTGCCGGATGCGTCAGCCGCATGGATGACGCTGATACGGAGCATGCCCGGAGCTTTCCGGCGCCGGCTACCGGTCAGGGCGGTTTGTACATTATTCGCGAATCGCACCTTTTAGGCTCATATAAATCGGTTGATCTTTATATCGACAATCAAAAGGCGGCGAGGCTGGGAAGCGGCGATTTTTACTACACGACTCTTCCCGTTGGCAGCCACAGTCTGATGGCCAGCGAGTTTCAGCTTGCCAATGCGGTTCTGTCCGGCGGAGACAAGCAATCGCTGTTTTTCCGGGTCAAGACCGAAGAAAACAAGAATAAGTTTGTGGAATATAACTACTTCAACGCCACGTTTTCCATCCTTCCCGAGGAGGACGGCAAGAAACTGGTTCTGGAGAGCGACCGTGTAGCAGAGGAGCGTAACTGATGAAAATGACCATGCCCAGAATACTTCCGGCAGCGCTGGTTTTGCTGTGTTCCGCCCTGAACGGCTGCGCCGATACCCATGACAGTTCCGGGAGACTGATCCCTTCTAAACTGTACACCATGAATGTCAGCCAGCCCGCCGCGTCTGCAAGCGACAAGATCCATGTAACCGACAAACGGCCCTTTGTGGAGGAGGGAGGCATAGGCGACGGCACCGCGCACTGGATTTCCTCATATTACCCGGACACGCCGGAAAGACGGCTTGTCACCATCGGCTTTGTCAGCGCTAATTTTGAAAGGAGCCTGAATAATCTCATCATGAACACCACTGTTCCCGAGGTTCTGGCAAACGATGTCGCCCGGGCCTTTGGGGATCAGGTGCCTGACAATATTGCCTCTGTTGATGTTTCCGTGAAAAAAATGTGGGTGTCCTTTCTCAGAGATGACATATTTTACGAGCAGAGCCAGGATGACAGCTCCACCGCCAGCATGCTCAAATCCACTGCCAAAATTCTAACCATCGGAGAGTTTTGGGCGGATGTTATTGATTCTACCAATATCAAATTCGGGTACAACTACGACATCGCTGTAACTGTGGTGAAGACAAACGGCGTCACCCTGACCGAAAACTGCAAAGATCGCAAGTTCGGCAGAATCCTGTCCCTGCCTGAGGAAGATATCATCAGCACCGGAAACGAAATGCTGTCCGAAATTGATGCCTGCATTGCCCGGAAAATTAAGGTAATGCGCTGAGAGTCCCCGCGCCGGGAAATAGCTCACGGCATTTCCGGAGTTCCGGCTCCGGGATGAAACAAAGCCCCGCCTCCGAAAACTGCTTTCCGGAGGCGGGGTTTTTCTGTTTCTTTGCATCAGTCAAAAGCAGCCGTCTGAATAAGCCTTGCAAATACATGAGCTATCCGCAGTCAGTTCCTGGCGCTTCTTATACCTCAGCGCTTCTTATACCTCTCCCAGGGGGCGGTTTCGATAATCCGGACATTGCGGTCATCAGGATCCATCATAATGTCCCGCACCGCCTCCAGTTCATCATTAAGCTCGCTTTCGTTATAAACGGTCTTGCACCAGCAGCGATCCTCGGAGCTCCACCGGAAGCGCCGCTGCTTAAGATCGTCCTTCTGATTGAAGCAGTTTCTCACCTGAATGATGCTGGCGGCGGAATCGGCCTCCGCAGCCATGCGATCCAGCGCTCCCGGCACCATATGCATAAACCACAGGAGAGCGAGACAGCGATCCAGGGGCGTTTTTTCATTAAAGAAAACCCGCTTCTTAATGCACATCATATGCAGACTGGAAAACTGCGCCGGGAGATCCGGATCCAGCTCTCCCCAAGGAAAGCCCCGGCCCCCGGTCACCCAGGACAGAGTGCCCAGCTCCGGGAAGCGGCAGTCAAAGGACGGTCTCTCGGCATAGGGCTGCAAAGACACCGCAAAGGGAGTCACGCCTCCGGTGCGGGCATCACTTCGGAACATGTCCCGGATATCCTCGTCATCAAAACGCCGGGCGGCAGTGGTGTAGAGATCCTGGTTTTCCCGCACGTTTTCCGGGGGATTTTCAAGGCCGCTCCAGATCCGGTCCAGACTCACCAGCTTTGAGGTATAGCGGTCATAGGTGACCCGCATCATGCCGAGAGCGTACATCCGGTTGTCCCGGCTCTGAATGTCCGCGCTCAGAATCACCATGCTGCGCAGGGGATCCGGATTGTCCGAGGGCTGGCCGAGCTCGATGGGAAAACGCTGATTTCCGGAGGCAAAGGCCATAAAGGGAATGGCAATTTCCAGCCGGAAATTCTCCGGATGCTCCCGGATCTCCGAAATCCGGTTCAGGGGAAACTGCCTGATCATGCTGTCTGTCATATTCTTTCTTAATCCTGTTACTCAGTCTAATCGTATTTATCTGCTGTCTTTCCTGTTTCTGCGGTATTCTGTCCTGCCGCGGTTTTTAAAGCCCCAGCTTGTCCCGGTAGCGGGTGTAGGCATCCAGCACCGCCACCTGCACCTGACTGTCCGGAATCAGAAACTGCGTCCTGATCATCTCCAGCTCGCGGTTTACCTCGTTCTGATCCTGACAGATCTTTTCCCAGGCATTGCGGAATCTGACGTAGCGATAGCCGAATTCCCTGAAAGCATCCCGGAAGTTCCAGGTGTTCCCGGCAGCGGTCACCCGGAGGGCCAGATTCTTCCTGCGGGCGTTACCCAGAAGGGAAGGCATGACCCCGGGAGTGGAATGAAGAAGCCAGAGCAGAGCCAGGCAGTCATTAATGGCCCGGTGCGCCTCGTAAAAGTAGCCCCGAACGTTCAGAAGATATTCCTGCTTCCGGGAGGCGATGCCCGGACAGATCTTATGCCACTCCACATCGTTGACGCTGCAGGCCCAGGGCAGTCTGAGATTCATATTGCTGAACAGGGAACCGAAGCGCTTTTCCGTAAAGCCCCGGTCCATGGTGGCATTATGAGCCACCACCAGGGGATTGTCCTGAAAGAATTTCATCACCCGGGCCTCGGTGAAATGCTTCCCCTCCACCATGGCGTTATCAATGCCGGTAATCCGGGTAATCATCTCCGGAATGGGCTCCTCTGGCTGCTCGAATTCGTCATAAACGGAAACAATGCGGGTGATTCTGGCCTCATGCACGGAATACTTCACCTTTACCATGCCGAGCTCGATAATCTGGGAATTCTCCAGCTCCAGACCGGTGGTTTCGGTATCCAGAATAATCAGGGACTTTTCATCAGGAGCCTCCGGTCCCAGAACCACCGGATAATTCGATTCCTCGGTGAGATCCGAAAACGGCACCCGTTCCAGAAGGCGGTAGCCCGCCGGATTTGCCTCGATGTCCGGAAGAATCTCCAGCGGAAACTGTTCCTTGTCATTATTGTCAGATACTGTCATTAAAACCCCCGTTATCTTTCCAGGCCGCCTTTGCGGAATAATGTCCGGAGCGATTTTGTCAAAAGGCCGCGGCGCCTGGTGCCTGTTAATTCCTATATTACCTTTTTCCGCAAAAAAAAGACGATTTTTTCACAAAAATGATCTGTAATCCCGGTAACTCCGTGTTCCTTTCTGAAAAAAAGCCGGTTCTTCCGGAAAACGCAGCAATGATAGCAATTTTATTGCAAATTTCAACTAAAAACTAAACCTTTGTTCAATTTTCTTGCAACTGATGCACATCAAATATATAAAAACAGTAATAAAACCATGTGATTTAATGAGATACAGCTTACTGCTGTTCAAAAATCAGCCGCTGCCGCAATGCGGAATTTCCGCCGGCCGCAAAAATAATCCCCCGCTGCCGCAGATCTCCATGGAAAGCGGCTTTTAAACCGGCTTCGCTCCGGCTTCTGCCGCCCTCTCCCCGGCTTTCCCGCGCCCTCTTCCGGAAAAAATTGCGTACCCCTTCAAACATTAGTCCGATTTACCGCCCGGGGCCGCCGCTTGCCCATATAATTGTCAGAACCTCCCGGGCTCTCTGTCCGGGATCATTCAGGGAGACTTTCCCCGGCGGAAGCTCTCCCGGCTCCGACTCCGAGGACACCACGTGAACACCTATAACACCAACGTCTTAATTCTGGGTAAGACCGGTTCCGGCAAATCCGCTCTGGTAAACTATCTCTACGGACAGAATATCGCCGTGGCCAAGGTGGGACGGCCGGTTACCGAACGAGGCCTGCACCGGCACCCGCCCTTTATGTGGAATGATATTCAGGTTTCCGTATTCGACAGCTGGGGACTGGAATCCTCCTTCATAGACGACTGGAAGGAAGATCTGTACGCCGCTCTCCGCTCCTGCGACCAGAGTCAGGATATCGGAGACTGGTTTCATACCGTAATCTACTGCTGCGACGCCCGGAAGGGCCAGCCGGATTCCTGCGAGCAGAAAAAGGTGCTGGACGAGCTCCGCAATAAAGGAGTGCGGCTGATCTTCGCCCTGACCCGCTGGGGACTCTGCCGGGATCATGAAAAGGAAGCCGCCCTGAAGAATCTCCGCCGCCTGTACCCGGACGCTCCGGCGGTTCCGGTGGAGGCGGTGAGCCAGAAGCTCCGGAACGGGACAGTGACAGGAGTCCGGGGCCGGGAGGAGCTTTTTCAGGAAATGTGTCTGAACCTCCGGGACAATCTCCTGTCCCATCTCTGCGCCAAAACCCGGGAGGAACTCCAGCTTTCTCTTAAAATCGCCAAAAAGCATACCATGGAGGTTTTTGAGACAGAGGCCGGAACTCTGGGGGTATTCCGGGTATACAGCGAGGAAATGCACCGGTATATCAAGGACAAGGCCTCTG
>NZ_JBGVBR010000379.1:0-38848 GCF_045225735.1 Succinimonas sp.
TCCCGGGCTTTCCAGACGGAGATCCGGCTGGAACCAGTCATAGGCATGATAGCCGTGGTAGTCGAGACCGGAGCGGTTTTCTACCGGGGGAGTAATCCAGATGGCAGTGAAGCCCATGGACTTAATATAGTCCAGAGATTCGATAAGGCCCTTGAAGTCGCCTCTCCAGCTGGGATCGGTGGCGTCATAGCGGTCTCTGTCGTAGTAGTTGTTGCTCTCATCGCCATCCTTGTAACGGGCAGTCAGCACAAAATAGATGGTCTCATCGCGGAAGTCGGTGGCAGAGGCGATAGTGCCGTTCTTCTTAATAAACCAGAAGAAGTGCTGCTCCTGCTTCATGCCGTTGGAGCCCACTGACAGGGTGCGCAGACTGTAGGCAGTGCCCAGCCCATCGGAAGAAGTATCCTTAAGAGCAATGGGGCCGGTATACTTTGTCGAGTTCTCGGTAGGCTCGGTATTGTCCAGAGTGTAGTAGATGGTACCGCCGGTGGTATTAAAGTCAGCATCCTGAAGGCCCAGAGTAACGGTCTTGTCCTCGTGGTAGCTGCCCGGAGCCAAATCTGCAGTCACATACGGAGCGGAAGCCACTCTGACATCAGAGGAGGCAATGGTGGTGGCATAATCCATGGCATTCCAGGTAATATCCCCGATAACAATGGAAGGAGTGCCGATTTCGCCGCCGGAAGTGTTATTTCCGTTGTTGCCGCTGTTGCTGTTATTGCCGCTGTTGCTATTGTTATTATTGCCGGAAGAGAGGGAAGCGCCGCCTTCAACTACCTGAGCCTGAGAGCCGGCCAGCTGGCAGGAATCAAGCGGAGTCCACTGGCCGTTGTCATAGCACCCGGTAACCGGAGCTCCGGTAATATCGCCGGTAAGCTTGTTGCCGCCCTTCAGGAAGATCATGTTGATGCTGTCATAGTTAATGGCAGAGGTATCATAGAATGACCAGTCAGAACTTTCGGAAGCCTTGGTCATGGAGGTGCCCGGCCAGCTTCCTGTCAGCTGAACATTGGTGCCGGCCCAGATATAGATGCCGTCGGCATCGCCCTTGTAGTAGATGCCGGACTTCTCCGGAATCTTCACCGCATCAGCTGCCAGAGTTACCTTGTAGGCCTTGGGCTCGGAAGAGGTCTTGCCATCGGAAACGGTAAGGGTGACTGTCTTTTCGCCGCCGGTCTTGTAGGTTACCTTAGGATTCTTTTCAGTGCTGGTCTGACCGTCGCCGAAATTCCATACATAAGAGAGCTCATCATTGTCAGCATCGGATGCGACAGCGGTAAGAACACCGGAGAGACCGGTAAACTTGTAATGGAAATCAGCCACCGGCGCATGGTTGCCGGAAACCACCTGATTAGACTGTACGGTAACATCCTTGGAAACCACAGAAGAAGTCTTGCCGTCAGAAACCGTCATGGTTACGGTGTAGGTGCCGTTCTTGGCATAGGTATGGGAAGGAGCCCGGTCAGAAGAAGAGGCGCCGTCGCCGAAATCCCACTTGAAGGACAGGCTGTCGCCGTCATCATCAAAGGCGGCATCCTTGCAGGTTACCGTAAGATCCTTGCTGCTTGCCTGGAAATCTGCCACCGGCGCATGGTTGGCCACCTGAGATACTGTTACTTCCTTGCTGAAGGAAGCAGTTTCCTTGCCGTCGGAAACAGTAAGCTTCACGGTATAGCTGCCGGAAGTGGCAAAGTTATGAGTCGGACTAACCAGATCAGACTTCTCGCCGTCGCCGAAATCCCAGGTATAAACCAGTTCATCATTGTCAGCGTCAATAACCGAAGCCCTGAAGGAAAGAGACTTCTCGCTGGAGCCCGGAGCCACTGCCGCGGTAATGGCATCAATAACAGGGGCGTGATTGCTGGAATCGCTGGAAATGCGGACAACCTTGCTGGACTTGACAGTCTTGTCGCCGTCCTGAACAGTCAGCACCACATCATAAACGCCGGTCTTGGCGTAGGTATGGCTTACAGACTTGCCGGTAAGAGCGCTGCCATCACCCATGGTCCAGGAATAAACCGCGTTGGAGGAAGCGTTTCTGGTCACCGCATTAAGAGTTACCGTACGGTCTGAATTAGAGGTCACCACCACATTGGCAGCCAGGTCATCAGGAGAAATCACCTCAAAAACATTGGTTACCGAGGTGGTAATCTTGCCGTCCGATACCATGAGGGTAGCTGACTTGGTGCCTGCAGAAGCAAAATAGTGCGAAGGATTGGTCTCAGTGGATTCGGTGCCATCGCTGAAAATCCATCTGTAGGAAAGAGCATCGCCGTCCTTGTCATAAGATCTGTTGATAATTTCAGCTCTGAGCCCATCGGTTTTAACCTCAAACATGGGCACCGGCAGAGAATTAACAGCATCTCCGGCTGTTACCGGAATCAGATCGGAATTAATGATCCGGCCGTCGCTGAACTTAACGGTAAGAGAGACATTATAGGTGCCGGCCTTGTCATACTTGTGCACCGGATTGGCCAGAGTGGAGGACTGCTCATCGCCGAAGTCCCAGAAATATTCCACAATATTTCCGGTGGACATATCGGTAAATTCCACCACATAAGCATCAGACTGTCTGTTCTGGAATGAGAATACCGCAGCCGGTTCAGTGCCGCAGCGGGAATTATCGATCTTTACCTTGTGAGTGACATTGCTTTCGCCGAAGGTGTCAGAAACACTCAGCATAACATCAAAGGTCTTCTTCAGGGCATAGGTATGAGTCGGATTCTGCTGCTTGGAAATGGCGCTGCCATCACCGAAATTCCAGCGGTAAACCAGAGTATCGTTATCGGCATCTGTTGCGGAGGCGCTGAATGAAACTGTTCTGCAGTCGGTTACGGCTGAGACAAAGGAAACCTCAGGAAGATTATTGGCGAATCTGGTGATCTTGGAAAGAGTGTTAAAGCTGCCGTTAGCCAGGTAAAAATCAACGATGGACTCCGGACTGTGATCGATAAGGGCGGTATCAATTCTGCTGATGACGCCGTCGTTGTCAATGATCACGTTGGCATTGAGAATAACCTTTTTCTCGGAAAGTCCCTGCACAAATACCTGGGGAGCTTCGCCCTTTTCCATGGTGTCATCAAAAACCACCGGCTCGGTGCCCAGAGTCTGGGCAAGCTCGCTCTTGGCATTTTGAATAGCCAGCCCCTTCTCCTCGGCATAAGCAGCGGCAATGGTGGAAAGCGGGGTAACCGCTACCTGACCGGCAATGCCGCTCTGGGAATTAAAGTCCATGCGGGAGGCATCAATTCTTGACTTGTAAACAGTGCCATCCCTGAGCACGGCAATAAAATTATGTTCTGCGGTAAGATCGTTTTCTGCAAGGTTTCTGAGAGTTACCCGGCCGCTGTTATCGGTATACACGCCGCCGACGTCATCTGCATCGCAGACGCCGTTGTCATTGGAATCAATACATACCAAAGCATCAGACACATAATCGGCATTGGCGCTCTGCACCGATGCTACTACGGAAAAAGAACCATTTGACGCCGAGGAGCTGTTACCGGAAGCAGTCTGAGAACTGCCGGAATTACCGCTGCCGCCGCAGGCTGAAAGTCCCATGGCCAGAAACATGGCCATTGTAATCCTTGTATATTTGTGTTGCATAATGATGCCCCAAAGATGAATAACCCTGTGAAAACAATTTCATTAGCTGAATTTTAACCAAGTGCGAACCAAAAAAAAGCGATATTTATCACGCAATTAACATTTATGTAACATCTTGTTAACAAAAAAATCTATAAAAAAAAGGCCACCCGCAGGTGACCTTCATGGAGCATTATCAGCTGTTAATTAAGCGTGCACTTCAACGCCTCGGGATCATCAGGATCAACCTTTTTCACCTCAACGGTTCTGGAGGTTTCCTTCGAAACCTTGCCATCGCTCACCACCAGCACGATCTTGTAGGTACCGGCCTGGCCGTAGGTATGAGAAGGACTGGCCTCATCTGATGTATTGCCATCACCGAAATCCCACTTGTAGGTCAAAGCATCCTGATCCGCATCGCTGGAGGTATTGGTCAGGTTTACGGTAAGACCGCTGGCCACAGCATCGAATGCGGCTACCGGAGGATTGTTATCGCCCGGATTAACAGGATTATCAGGATTATCAGGATTATCAGGATTGTCCGGGTTATCCGGGTTAACAGTACCGGAATCGCTGACAGTAACATCCTGGGACTTGGATACCGCTGCAATGCCATCGTCTACGGTAAGAGTTACCTTATAGGTACCGGCCTTGGCAAAGGTATAGGTCAGGGAAGAAGCACTGTTGGCCACCACCGGCTTCCCGTCGCCGAAGCTCCATACGGATGAAAGAAGATCGCCGTCAGCATCCGTGGAAGTGTTGTTGAAGGTAACTTTAAGCTTGTCAGCCTTATAGGTAAAGCTGGCAACCGGAGCAGTGTTTTCAGCTGCCGGGTTATCTCCGCCGGCGCTGACCGTTACAGTCTGGCTGATGTGGTTGGACAGCGAACCGTCTGAAACCATCAGGCTGACATCATAGCTTCCTGCTTTGGCATAGGTATGTACCGGATTCTGATCAGAAGAAGTCTGACCATCGCCGAAGGACCAGGTGTAGCTCAGCAGATCTTCATCAGTGTCAGTGGAAAGATCAGTAAAGGTTACCGTAAGACCGGACTCAGAATGATTGAAATTAGCATCGGGAATGTGGTTGTCAGGAGCCACCTCACCGCTGCCCAGATTGGCAAACGGATCCGGTTCGCCGTTGGCAATGGCCCGCATAACCTCGGTTACCAGAGTAATCCGGGCACCCTCATGATTGTTGTTCTTGAGGTAGCCGGTAATCTTCTCATAGTTTCCGGTAATGGTATGTTCAAGACCGTTGGCCTGAATAACCTTGCTGTAGGTCATGCCTTCCTGATAGAGAATATCCAGAAGAGCTTTGTAGCTGTCATCAAGATTGGCCGGATCGGCATAAGCAAAATCCTGCACCTCGGCAGTATCGCCGCCAATCAGGTTCTTAAACTGCTGCACGCCGCCGGCCCGGGACTGGGTGCTGGAAAGCGGGTTCAGGAACAGCTTCTTGAAGGTGTGCACATTGTTGACAATATTGGGAGACGCCATGTCATCAAGGCTGAATTCCATTACGGAACCGTTGCTCTGCACGGAAATAACCTTGAGGCCGCTGAACGAATTGAGGTCAGAGTCAGTCCATCTCAGCTCGGCCTTGCCGGAAGCATTGACAGCTGACTTAACAGGTTCGCCGTTACAGCTGGAATCGCCATTGGAATCAATGCAAACCGTAAGAGCGTCATCGGAACCCTGAGGCTCAACATCGTTAAGCTGCTGCGCTCTAACTGCCGCGCTGGAATTGCCGCCGCGAACGGAATCAGTCTGAGTATTAACCTGAACCGGGAGAACATAGCTCTGCACCGCAGCATCGGGATTAACGGGATCCGGGTTAACAGGATCCGGATTGTTGTTATTGCTGGAACCAGAACCGCCACCGCCACCGCAGGCTGTCAGGGCAATTGCGGAAAGCATAGCCACCGTAAGTTTATTAAATTTTAACATTTCTATTAAACCTCTTTAATCTTGGAGGAGCTCCGGCAGAACCGGAGCCCGCTTGATTTAGTCCTGATACCAGACAGTTACCGCAGTGCCTTCTGCTACGTTGGTACCTGAAGTTCCATCGGCATTCACAGTTACTGCATGAACTTTCTTCTTCCAGCCGTCAACTCCGGCAACATCGATGTTGTTTCCGCTGTTGACAACCACCCGGATCTTCTTCCAGGAATCACCTACCGCAGCGCCGTTGATGTCATACTGGAAGGCATTATCACCCAGCCAGGTGGCAACAACATTGTTTTCGATCTGACTCTTGGTGGTCATTCTGAAGCCCGGATGAGCCCGTCTCATGGCAATCATGTCCTTGTAGTAATTGAAGATGCCAGCATTGGTCTTCTTGAGACCCCACTTGACATTATTCACATCACCGGCAGTGTTGTAGGAATTGCCGTTCATGTTCTTGGTTCTGGCGAACTCTTCACCGGAGTGAATGAACGGAATGCCCTGACTCACCAGTATGATGCCGTTACCATAGGACTGAAGTCTGCTGGCGTAAATGTCTTTAGCGCCAAACTTCGTAATCTTGTCAGTAAGGTTAAGGTTGTCATGAGCGGTCAGGTAGTTAATGGACTGCTCCGGATCCGCAGCAAAGAACGGAGTCCAGGGATTGTCATTATCACCGATAGCGCCCTTCATGCCTGCTGATACGCAGTCGAAGTTGGTATTAGCGCCGGCGCCAAGGTCATGATACTGGGTATTGAACATGAAGCCGCCTGCAGCTTCGTCGCTGGCGCCCTTCACGCACTCGCGGTACTTGCCGTTAAACACGCCTACATGAGCATCAGCAGCCTTCTTGATGGAGCCCATTCTCACACGAGTGCCCTCGCTGGGATCGGTAGCATAGCCGTTCCAGGGTTCGCCGTACATGAGGAAGTTTCTGTCCGGATAAGTCTCGTTGAGATACTTGCCCCAGGAACGGAAGTCCTCCACATCAAAAATGCCTACGAGGTCGAAACGGAAGCCGTCAATGTTGTACTCAGTGGCCCAGTACTCCAGAGAGTCTCTGATGAAGCGGCTGACCATGGCGTTCTTGGCATCTACGGAATTACCGCAGCCGGAAAGGTCTACAGAGGTGTAGTACTTACCGGAGATGTTCTGGAACATTTCCTTGTCATAGGTATGGTTATAAACCACGTCCATGATTACGCGGATGCCGTTCTTGTGGAATTCATCAACCATGGTCTTGAATTCCTTGACCTTCTGCTTGTAGTTTTCGGACTTGAACACCGAGGTGTAACGGTCTTCAGGAACATTGAAGTTCACCGGATCGTAACCCCAGTTGTAGCAGGAGTCGTTCTGAGAATCCACATCGGAGCAGGTACCGTAATCGTACACCGGCAGGAGCTGAACATGAGTTACGCCAAGTTCCTTAAGGTGGTCAATGCCGGTCTTCATGCCGTTATTGGTAGTGCCGGTCTGTACCATGCCCAGATAGCGGCCTCTCTTGTCTTCATCAACGCCGGAGGAAGGATCCACGGTGAAGTCTCTGACATGAGCCTCATAGATGATGGCATCCTCGCGGTTGGTGAGAACCGGACGCTTAGCCCAGCCGCCGGCAAGGTCGGTACCGCGCATGTTCATGACCACGTTTCTGTTATCAGTGGCACTAACGGACTTGCCGGAAGCCTGATAGTTAGAAGGAACTACCATCTTGCCGTAAGGATCCCGGACGGCATTGCCGTTAATCTTGAACTGATAAGGCTTGCCGTCAAGATCTCCCTGAACGGTGGCTTCATAGACATCAGAGTAGCCGTTGAGATTAACCTTGGTCATATTATGAGACTGGCCGTTAACCTCTACAGTAACGTTGCCGGAATCCGGAGACCAGATTCTGAACACAGTGCGATCACTGTAATAGGTGGCGCCGAGAGTCTCATGGGTGTAAGCGCCTGACTCGCAGTTAGCAGTAGAGCTGTCCACATCGCAGTTGGCCTTGGCGTTATTCACCGGCTGAGGATCCGGAGTAGGATCAGGATCCGGGGTCGGATCAGGATCCGGAGTGGGATCAGGATCCGGGGTAGGATCGGGCTGCGGATCTGAATGAGCCTTAATGGTCAGCATCATGGATGAAGAGTTGAAGGTAATGTCATACACACCCTTGGATACCGGAACAAAGCCGCCGGCCGCAGTGAGGGACTCGCCGTTCTTGCCGCCGAGGATAATGCACTGAGCACCGTTAAGAGCTTCAATCTTAAGCTTGCCGTCGGAGCTGAACTGGAAGTTGCTGTAAACCCAGTTATCGCCGCTGCTCTTCTCCATCATGGTGGTGCCGAAGCCGTCCTCGGAAGCTCTGATGGCTACCTTGGTGATGCCGCCTACAGTGCTGCCGCTCTGAACAGTAACACTCTTGGATTCGGTAGCCGAAGCGGAGCCGCTCTTTACGGTAAGCTTGATGGTGTAGGTGCCGGCCTGATCATAGGTATGAGTCGGAGCCTTGTCAGTAGAAGTCTTGCCGTCGCCGAAATCCCAGCTGTAGGAAAGATTGGATCCGGTGGAGCTGTTGGTAAGAGTTACCGTGAGATCCTTGGCGCTGGCAGTAAAGGCAGCCTTGATATCCGGAGCAGCCTCGGTCTTGGCGAGAGAGTAGCTCATGTCGGAATCAACAACGCTGAGAGTGTACTTGCCGGTATAGGAGCTGATATCCACATCGGAATTTGCTGCCTCGTTGAGAGCCAGCTTATTACCGGTACCCACACCGTAGATCTTGCCCTCAGTCCAGGCGCAGCCATCGGTAATCTTGAAGCGCTGACCGCCGTTGGCATCGCCCTGGCCGCTCAGATCCAGATCAATGGTCCACACGCCGGTACGCTTGTTGAAGGTCATGGGATCATGCTTCCAGCCGTTGGAGGAACCGGCATAGCAGAGCTTGCCATGGGTCGGCTCGTAATTGCTCTGACATTCGTCGGCATCCGGATTCAGGAGGCAGTAGCAGCCTTCGGTGTTAGGATTCTCGGAGCAGTAGGAGGTGCACACGCCGTTAACCAGAGACTGGCCCTTGCAGGAGCAGGAAACAGAACCGGCGCCGAAGGTATCGCAGTAGGCGGAGCAGGTGGACTTGTCGGAATCATCCTTGCACATGCAGGCGGCGCTGTTAGGATCAGAAGCGCAGGGATCCACGGCCTTGCCGCAGAAATCACCCACGCAGATGGCTGCGGCGCTCTTGCCGCCTACCTTGATTCGTGCCTTGCCGCCGCTTACAGTGATATCTGTCCACTGAGCAGGATCATTGCTGCTCAGAATGTTCTTATAGGTGCCATCCGGAACCTCAACAGCAAATTCTCTCTCGAATTCACCGCCGGTGGTGTTCATAACATAGAAGCCCTTGCTGCCGCGGTTGATCCAGAGAGCGCCGTTTTCATAGGCCTTGGAGGTAACAGCCTGACCTCTGGTAGCTCTGGCAAAGCGAGCAGCCTGAAGAACAATGGGGTTTCTGTGCTGACAGAGCCAGCCGCCTTCGCAGCGGGCTGCTCCCAGAGGACCGCCCTGATCGTGGGTCTGATCGCTGACACGGCTGCCATCGCTGTCTTTAACCGGGAAAGAGAAGCCGGAATAAACCTGACGAACCTTGCCCACAGGCCATACCACCAGCCAGGACTGCGCCAGATCATAATCAGGGTTGTTCTGAGTCTTCATGGAGGAGGAACCTGCAGAAGCGCGGCCCCATTCGTCGTCATGGTTGTTTACGAACACTTCGGCATTGTCCCCCAGCCAGGTGCTGAGATCAAGAGCTTTGCCGTAGTCCCCTGTTCCGAAGCTATGCATGGCATCCCATACATAGCCGAAATCTGTTACCACCACATTGTCAATGAAGGTGTACTTGTTAGGCTGAATATCATCAGCCTCGCCGCCGGCGCCGATTACCTCAAGATATGCGGGAGGTCTTCTGCCGGCTTTCTCCTGGGTCTTGCCAAGGATGGCGTTGATATCGTTGTAGCCCATGTGCTTGGCGGCATCGATACGGAAACCGTAAACACCCATCTTCATGAGGCTGGCGAGATAGTCGGCAATCTTGCCCTGAGTGTCAGGGTTGTCGGTGGCAATATCAGGCATGCCGGAAAGAGCGCAGGTTCTTACCGAGTTGGCGTCTGCATAACTGGAGATTGAACAGTCGCCATGGAAATCGCTGCCGGAAAAGCCATCCGGGTAATTCTTGTAGCTGAAGCCGCTGCCGCCCAGGCCCTGGCCGCTGGTTGCTCTCTGGTTGAACACCGCATCGGCAAACACCTTAACACCGGCGTCGTTACAGGCCTTAAGCATGTTCTTCAGCTGTTCTTCATTACCGGTCATGGTAGTGAAATTTTTGAAATTCACCGGCTGATAAACTGCCCACCATACATCGGTTCTGGCAATATGTTCGGCAGGCTGGGAAATCTGCACGCCGTCATAGCCTGCCGGGCCAAGATACTCGGTACATTCCTTGGCAATGTTGTCATATGTCCACTGAAAAGGGTGAACAATGATCATTTCCTGTTCATAGTTCGCAGCATAGGCGGAACCGGAAAACATAATGGCAGACACTGCAGCAGCCAGCAGCATTCGCCTGTTTCTAATAAGTTTCATTTGCACTCTCCGTATTGTCGGCAACAATGACAGCTCTAACTTAAAAAAATCTTTTTACAATTGACAACGCTTTCAATAAAGCTGACTAAGTACTGATTATAGCATTCTGAAATTCTGAAAAATGTAGTTCAGTCACAAATTTAACATTTTTTTTACATTTTGGAGCAGGTGGGATCATTGTTATGTGAAACGCTATGAAACAAAAGATCCGTCGCCTTCGGATCCGTTAATGGAAGTAAAACAAAATGTTATATAAGGGGATTTTTGTTAACAATTGTTAATGCATGAACCAGACCGGCAATGCAACGGCTTTCTCTGAGCGGAGAGGAAGGATTAAGAACAAGATCCCGGGCTTCGGCTGCGCTGAAGGGAAACACCCGGATTTCCTCGGGCTCATCGCCGGAAAGTCTGGAGGGATAAAGATCCAGAGCCAGAAAAATGTACATCATAAGCCCCATGAAGCCCGGGGCGAAGGTGATGGTTCTCAGGGGAATAATGCTGCGGGCGCCAAAGCCGATTTCCTCCTGAAGTTCACGGAGCGCCGCCTCTTCAGGAGA
The DNA here is from genome assembly GCF_045225735.1 of Succinimonas sp. Taxonomy (NCBI): domain Bacteria; kingdom Pseudomonadati; phylum Pseudomonadota; class Gammaproteobacteria; order Aeromonadales; family Succinivibrionaceae; genus Succinimonas; species Succinimonas sp. Next base: position 10,706 of record NZ_JBGVBR010000379.1, read on the forward strand.
TTCCCCGGGGTCGATTTTGCCTTTTACAAAACCCAGCTCATAGGATTCGGTGCCTACGCAGTACTCCCGGGTAAAAAGAAAGCTTTTGCCGTCAAAGGGGATCACCATAACCGCCCCGCTGCCGCCGGGAATGCGCTCGTAGCGGGTGCGGAAACCATTGGAAAAGCGGAGATCCACCTCCTCTATCCGAAAAAGACGGCTCCGGGCTACCTCTTTGACTCCCAGAACCTCGGGAAGAATCAGATCCGGTTCCATTGTCAGAACTTGCCCTGCAAACTTACCGGAATGCTGCCTTCGGCATTGGGTGTGCCGATTGTCCCCATGAACATGGCCAGCTGCGAGGGCAAGTCCCCCTTGGGCTTAATGTTTCCGGTGAGATTGTAGGCCGTCAAGTTCTCCGTAAGCTCCAGCTTGCCGGTAAATCTGAGCATTTCCGAATTCTGATCGATTTTAAAGGAAAGCTTGTTCTGATTTCCGTTTACCGCCAGTTCAATCTTGCCGAGATCCACGGAAACATCGGGCAAAAACGGCGTGGTCAGCACCACATTCCGGGCGGTTACCGCCCCGCTGATATTTGCCAGATTTCCTTTTGCAGTGAGCACCAGATCGGAAATATCAGTGCCGACGCTGCCCGTGAGACTGAAGGGGAGATTCTTGTCAATCAAAGGCACGATGTTTTCCAGATCGCCGTTAAGCTGAATGGAACTGAAATGAGGCTTATCGGCCAGTGAAAACGCATTCACCCCCATACTGCCCCGCAGCAGCTTGGAGTCATTAACCTTCAGGGACAGCCCTTTGGTAAAAAGCACCGTAAAAAAGTTAAGCTTCCAGTGGATGTTGTTAATGCGGACGCTGGAGGCATCCATGGTAGAAATCTTGCCGTTCCAAAGACTTCCTCTGACATCGTAAATCTTGATGTCCTTGGGCAGACTGACAAAGGCAAAAAGCTTGTTCGCCGGAGCCAGATACAGCACGAAAAAGATAAAAAAGAAGATAATGAACAGCGTTCTGAAGATGATCCTCTTAATCATTATATTCATCCTCCTCGGTAAGACGAATCAGACTGAGACGGGACACATACACCAGACCGTCCCCCTGTTTATCGATGGAGATATCGTCCACTGTAATGCCATAATCGCTTTCCAGCTTATCCAGAGCCTGAATAATGCCGGAAAACGGCACCGCGGATTCAATTTCCACGTCCGCCTTGTTATCTCCCTGAGCACGGAGCTTATATCTGGTAATCTTAGATGACCGAAGCAGATTGTCAGCGGCGGCGCGCACGCTGGTGGTGGAATTTACCGTCCTCTGACTGCCGGGAGTCACCCGGGAGGCATTGGTTAAAAGAAAGCTGTAGCCGCTCTTGGCGCCCTCCAGAGCCATCTCAGACTTTCTTACATCTCTTACCTTCGGATAAATCAGAAACGAAAAGAATATGAGAAGAATAATCATGGCCAGAAGAAGCCCCAGCACCATCTTCTCGCGATAGGTTCTGCTGCGGTAATAATTGAGTAAACGATCCTTCATTATTTCGTTCTCCTCTTAAGCTGCACGGATACCAGCTGTCTCTCGCGGCTGGGCTTCCTGTCGACAATCTGTCCGGTAAAATCAGGACTGAAGCCGGAAACAAAATTATCAATGTTCGTACTGGAATCTGCCAGAAACTGGATCACAAAAACTCTTCTGGAGCGCTCGAACTTCATATTCACAAGCTCAATGCCCTTCTTGTTAATGAGCTTGCCGGACACCAGCTTCACGAGATCAATAAAGCCTTCGTCTGTGCCTATAGGAGAGGAATTACTGAGAATCTCCTTCATCTTGGACACGGGATCATTAACCCGGCCGCTGCCCCCCATAATCTGACTGAAAAGAGCCCGCTGCTGATTCCGGTATTCCTGGGTTTCCTTGATGACCGAACTGATGCGCATGTTCATGTTCATGTACCAGAGAGTCACAAAGATGAGGCCCATGACCACCACCTTCACCCAGGAGGTCATAAACTTGAACTGAATATTGCGCTTCCGCTGATAGCTGGACATGTTCACCTTGCTGTGAATGGCGCCCTCGGCCATCTTAGCAAGCGGTGAATCGGTTAGATCCTCCCGCACCTTCTCCTTAAGCTCTTCGGGAAGCACGCTGAGAGAAACGGCCGAAACGCCTTCGGGAAGATTTTCCGCATAATCCTTAATCCACGCCCCGGGAATTGATATTCCGGAGTTCACCCCGTCGCGAATCAGCCATTCGTCATCAAGGTTCAGAAAATAAATCTCCTTAAGTCCCGGCTCCTTATCCTTGCCGGAGGCTGTCTCATGGGGTTCGGGCAGCGTGAGAGCGTCGGGAACGATGGCTGTTACCGTAAAGCCAAGTCCCTTAAGAGCCTGTTCCAGGTCGGTAAACTCGTTTTTTCTGAAGATCAGAAAATCATAATCCTTGCCGTTTTTGGCCATCATATGAGCTTTAAAGTTGTCAATATCCTCGGCAAATTCGTCCTCAAGCTGATAAAGCACCGGCTCATAGGCATGCTTCTTAAGCTTTCCCGGATAATTGACAGTTTTAAATTTCAAAGCCGAAGACGGATAGAGAATCATCACCGGCCGTTCAGGAGAATTCCCGCCCACATCCTTAAGTTCCTCCAGAGAATATACTGTTCCGGAGGCCAGCACGTTATGACTGGTATCATCGTACGAAAACCAGAGATAACTCCGGGGATCTATCAGGGTCGGTCTTAAAAACAAATACTCACTCATGAAGCTCTCCTCTGAGACGCTGGTATACCTTCAGGCTGGTATCCCCGTCCCGGTAAAATCTGGATCTGAAGGCAAATTTTTCATCATCGAACTGCACAACAACATTTGCCACAAAATAATTTGAATTGGTTACCGCTACCTTGGCTACCCGGCCCCGGAGACCGTTCATGGACTCCACGGCATTGTTTATCACATCCTCCCGGAGAAAGCCGGCATAGGAATCCCAGCCGTATTCCGGAATTCCGGTTTTGAGAAGATCCACCGCCTCCTCCAAAGAAAGCTGCCCCATAAGCAGGGCCTGAAGCAGCGGTGCCTGCCGGTAATTAAGCATATTGATGCTGATAACAAAATCATCGGTGGGCAGCGCGCAGATCATCGGCTCGATCCGGCGATAAAGCTCCGGAGTCATGCCGCGGATATAACGGAGCTCGGACTTTTCATAAAAGCGGCCATTGGCTGTCACATGAGGCATCTTCCCGGTGGAATAAAACTGATCCTCGGCGCCGTTGGCTGAAACCATGGTACTGTCAGCGTCAAGCCAGTCCACAACCGAATCCGATACCGTTTCCGCCTGAGTTTCGTCCGCTCCCATATTCATGAGAAGTTCCCGGAACACCAGAACCGGAAAACGGGCGTTAAGAAGCCGGCTGTCCGTGTTTTCCCGCTGTTCGGGTGTTTCATTATCCGGAACCACATCCTTAAGAAGACCATTAATATTAAGGCAGGCCTGTTCGTCATGAACATCACCGCTTATTACCGCCTCGTCCAGCGGCACCACCTGATTCGGCTGAGCCCAGGTCATGCCCTTGTAAACCTTGCCCTTGGTCTTTCTGAAGTCATCGATCATGTATTTTCTGACGATGCCTTCTATGCCGTCAACGTACCAGGAAGCCCGCTGGTAGTCCAAGGCATTTCTGGTAACAAAAAAAACTCTGTTGAAACGCACGGTAATTACGGCAGCGGACATCACCATAATGGCCACCGCCACCAGCACCATGATCAGCGCCACGCCCCGGCTTCTTCTGAGAGTTTTTACTTTCCTGAATCTCATCACACGTCCCCTGCCGGAATATAGAAAATACGGCTGATCTTTCCGTACGCTTCGGATTCAAACTCCACCTTGACTCCGGAGGATATCTTCACTCTGTCAATCCATCCCTGAGACCAGCTGCCCTGCCGGTAAAAGTACACCTTGAAATTCTTAACGCCTTTCATGAGGGGGTAAAACTGCGGCTCATAACCGATGACAGTATCGGGATAGGGATATACCGCCCGCTCCAGCTGTCCGTTTTTAACCCGGTACCACACCCGCACAATCTCGCCCCGGGGCAGTTCTGCTCCGGGATTCAGAGCGCCGCCTCTCATAAAGCTGATGCCGGTGCCCTCTGACTGAAACATGTTTTCCCCCGTCTGAATAATCATCCGGGACGGCGAACCATCCATACGGGCCACCCTTGGCACCATCTGCACAAAATCCTGATTGAGAATATTCATGGCCTTGTGGAAGGCATGAAAAGAAGCGGTATCCTCCTCTACCGTCTGACTGGCCGTAAAGGTGGTAGACATCAGGGCATAGGTGCCATGAGCGATCACTGCCATGATCATAATGGAAATCAGCACCTCTATCAGGGTAAAACCGGAATTGCCGGAATGTCTCATAGCCGCAATATCTCCTGCTACCTGTGCAGATAAGTCTTCAGTATGGCTACCGGGGTACTGGTATTAACATGGGAATCAGTAAAAACCTCCACCTCCAGAGCCTTGAAGTTCACATCCTGAGTGGACTGCCCGCGATAACGGTAGTACCAGGTTTTTCCGGCAAACTCCGTCTTGCTGGTAACCCAGCTGTTGTTAGGCCATCTTCTGGTAAGCTTAAATTCCGCAATGACATTGTCAGCCACCATCTGAGAAAAATAGCTTTCCTGAAGCCCGGTTATGCCGTTCATGGAATTTGTTACCGTGGTAATAATGGCACCCCCGGCCAGAGCAAATACCGCCAGCGCTACCAGCACCTCAAGAAGAGTCATGCCCCGATTTTTTCTTAAAGCTCGTATCACAGGCGATCAGTCTCCGGATCAAAACGTCTGAAATTCCCCAGCTCCTCGCCGATAATCATTACCGGACTATGCGGATCCACGGAACCGTCTGTTACCAAAAAATTAAGTCTGAACGGAGTAACCTCTCCCGTGGGATAAAAGAGAATCTGCGGGAGCTCCCTTTTTTTCACATCCCGGGCATCAGCCTTGAAATCCACGCTTTCCAGCTTGCTTTCCGCCAGAGAATCGGCAGTTTCCACTGCCAGCCCCCCGACCTCGAGAGCCACGGTAACGCCTTCGTCAAAATCCTTTTTAACGGCCACGTCCTCGGCATCGTACTGCACCCAGGAAAGCTGATCCCAGTAGGTGCGCATAAGTTCATCCTTAAGACTGAGATTACTGGTCTTACGCGCATTGGTTCTGACCTGCATCATAAAGCTGTATCCCGTCGGATTCACATGAAGTCCGATAATCCGGCCCTCCATGGCAGCGCGATCCGAGATCTCCTCCATAATGAGTATAAGCTTATCGGCCTGTTCGTCCGCTGTGCCCTCCAAAGTCCCTCCCCCCGGAAGAGCGGAGGTGGCTACGGAAACCATAAGCCCCATGATCAAAAGCACCATGAGAACTTCAAGCAGAGTAAAACCGCCAAGCTTATACATTATGTTCCTCTGACAAAGCCGGCATAAACCGGCTTCTCATCTATGCTAAAACTAAGTAATCAGTTATTGGCGCAGTCAGCTGCAGGCGGATTGTCCACATTCCAGTTACCGATGTCATCGCAGGTGCCCGGTTCGCCGTCAGGCCCGGCGCTGAAAATGTCATAGTGCTTCTGACCGTGATCAGATGGTCTCTTGTAGTAGTAGGGAGAATTCCACGGATCATTCGCCAGCTTGTCCATATAGCCGTCAGAACGGTATTTCTTGGGAATGGGAGCAGAGGTAGGCTTGGTAACCAGAGCATCCAGCCCCTGATCGGTGGTGGGATAGACCTTGGCATCCATGTAATACTGCTTAAGGGAGCTTTCATAGGCATTAATATCGCTTACCACCTTCTGAGTATTGGCCTCGTCAAGGCTGGACATGACGTTCGGCACCACCAGACCGGCCAAAAGGCCCAGAATAACGATAACCACCATTATTTCAAGAAGGGTAAAGCCCTGTGTTCTTTTCATAAATACTCCTGAGTTAACCTTTAACCATACTGTTCATCTGCATCAAAGGCTGCAGTATGGAAATTACAATAAACAAAACAATTCCGGCCATGGAAATAATCAAAAGCGGCTCGAAAACCGACAAAGCCATGGTCACATTGCGCTTGAACTCATTGGACTGGTTAGCAGCGGCCCGGCCCAGCATGTTATCCAGTTCGCCGCTCTTTTCGCCGGAAGAAATCATATGCAGCATCATAGGGGTAAACAGCTTGGTATCCTGCAGGGAGCGGCCCAGTCCCTTGCCTTCCCGCACGCTTTCGGCAGCCTGATTCAGTCTTTCCTTGGCCACCACATTAGTAAGGGTGTCGCTGCTGATATGCATGCCTTCGATGAGAGGCACCGCGCTGGAATGGAGAATGCTGAGCGTCTGCGCATAACGGGCGGTGTTCAGGGAGCGGCTCACCTTGCCGATAACCGGCAAACGGAGAATCAGGGCATGCACCTTTTCGCGGAAAGCTCTTTTTTTCATAAGAATCATAAAGAGCGTAATCAGAAGGCCAATGGAAAGAACAATCATAATGCCGTAATTTTTCACAAAATCCGACAGCGACATCAGAATCTGCGTGGACTTCGGGAGAGTGGCCTTCATGTGCACGAACTGCTCCACCACCTTGGGCACCACGGAGGACAGCAAAAGGCCAACCACGGACACCGCCACCAGAGTCAGCATAACAGGATAAATAAGAGCCTGTGCGATCTTTCCCTTCAGCTCCTGCTTGCTTTCAGTGTAATCTGCAAGACGCTCCAAAACTTCATCCAAATGACCGGACTTCTCTCCGGCGGCCACCATCGCCGTATACAGGTCATCAAAAACCCGGGGATATTTTCTCATGGCATCCGCCAGCGAATGGCCTTCCAGCACCTTTTCCCGGACGCCGGAAATAATAGCGGCATGCTTGGGATTCTCGCACTGCTGGGATACTGCGCGCAGTGATTCTTCAATGGGCATGGCCGAGGATACCAGCGTGGAAATCTGTCTGGTGATCAGAGTCAGGGCAGAACTGCTCATGCTGGGCTGAAACAGTCTCGCAAATGAAAACCCTTCGCTTCCGGAATCAGGCCGGGCTTTCCCTCCGGAATTTCGGGAAGCGGCAGCAGCCTGGGCCGAAAGCTCGGTGATGCTGACCGGCATCAGGCCCATTTCTCTGATTCGGGCCCGGGCGGATTTGGGAGAATCCGCATCAACCTTGCCACGCTTCTGTTTTCCAGAACTGTTCATGGCCACATACTGATAGGAAGCCATTTTTAATCTCCGCTGGTAACTCTGAGCACTTCTTCAATAGTGGTAATCCCCGCCAGCACCTTGGCAATGCCGTCATCGCGAATGGAAGGAGTTGTGGGACGCACCACGCGTTCAATGCCCAGCTCGCCGTCTTCTCCGTGAATAGCCTGCCGGACATCATCATTGACGATAACCAGCTCATGGATGCCGGAACGGCCCTTATAGCCGGAATTGTTGCACTCGGGACAGCCCACGGCGCGGTAAATGACATGGGGCTTATCAAGTCCCATAAGCTCCATCTCCCGGGGGGTGGTTTCCACCGGCTGCTTGCAGTGCTTGCACAGGGTGCGAATCAAACGCTGCGACAGCACGCCAAGAAGGGATGTGGAAAGCAGGAAGGGCTCAATGCCCATGTCCTTAAGACGTGTTATGGCGCCCACGGCGGTATTGGTATGCAGGGTGGACAGCACCAGGTGGCCGGTCAGGGAGGCCTGCACTGCAATCTCCGCTGTTTCGTGGTCGCGGATTTCTCCGATCATCACCACATCAGGATCCTGACGCAGAATGGCCCGGAGCGCTCTTGCAAAGGTCATGTCCACCTTCGGGTTTACCGGGGTCTGGCCGATGCCCTCCAGATCGTATTCCACCGGGTCTTCTACCGTAAGAATATTGATGTCCTTGGTATTGATGGATGAAATGCCGGCATAAAGAGTGGTGGACTTTCCGGAACCGGTAGGTCCGGTAACCAGAATGATTCCGTGAGGCATATGAATAATTCTCATAAAATCCTCGCAGATCTTCGGAGTCATGCCCAAATCGTTGAGATCCAGCCGGACGCTGTTCTTGTCCAGAAGTCGCATTACAATGCGCTCTCCGTATGAGGTAGGCATGGTAGACACGCGCACATCCACCTGCTTGCCGCCCACGGTAAGGGAGATACGGCCGTCCTGAGGAATGCGTTTTTCGGAAATATCCAGCTTTGCCATAACCTTGATACGGGATATCAGGTAGGGAGTAAATTTTCTCTCGAGAGAGATGTTTTCATGAAGCACGCCATCCACCCGAAAACGGATCTCCAGACTGTTTTCATACGGCTCCACGTGAATATCAGAAGCCTCCTCCTTGACCGCCTGAGCCAGCATGGCGTTTATAAAACGCACCATAGGGGAGTTTTCGCTGTTATCCAGGAGATCCGCCTTGTTGAGATCATCGGCAAGACTGAGATCCTCCACATCGTCGCCCATATCGCTGGCGATCTGCTGAGCCTCTGAGTTGTCATGCTGATAGGTATCGGTAAAGAGGTCATCGTATTTATCGCTTTCAACGATGCTGACGGTGAAATTCACCTGCGAAAGCCGCCGCACCTCCAGAAGCACCGATACCGGCGGCCGCTCCTTGCAGTAAAGCACCGGCTTGTCTTCCTCGAGTCTGAGCAGAATGCCATTGGATCTGGCAAATGAGAAAGGAAGCTTGGCTCTTTCCTCAAGAGGAACCACCGTCTGCACTCTGGCTAAAGCTTCCTCCTCCGGAGTGGGCGGAGTTTCCGGCACCTCGTCCTGAGGAAGCTCTGACAGCGCCGGAGCCTCTTCCTGATCGTCATCCAGAGGTCTTTTTTCTTCAGACATGAAACCTCCTAAATCCCGGATAAGCTGCTGCTGTCAGTGGAAATCTCCTGAATGGTATCAGGAGCAATGACAATGGTGGAATCCAGAGCCGGCAGCACCGGAGTGCTGAGCCTGATAGGAAGAAGTCTGATTCCCTCCTTGTTGCGCTTCAGCTCCTGATCCCGGAACATGTTGTACTTGCCGCCGGAAATGCTGGCAAAGGTTTCATCGTCCCTGATGATGATAGGATGGATGAAGACCATAAGATTGCGCTTCTTGTATGAACTGGAGGTCTGCTTGAAGAGCTCGCCCAGAATAGGAATATCGCCCAGAAGCGGCACCTTGTATACAGTCTCCATGGTGGTATGATTCATTAAACCGCCCAGTACCACGGTTTCGCCGCTCTTCACCAGAACGCTGTTCTTAATGGTGCGCACGTCAAAGGTATCGCCGTTTACGGTATTGGCTGACGGAGCCACGCTGGACACCTCCTGCTCCAGAGTCAGGAGCACGCTGTCCCCCTCATTGATCTGGGGGGTAAACTTCAGCTTGGTGCCCACAGTCTTTCTTTCAATGGTGTCATAGCGGTAGCTGGAATCCGTGGAGGTCTGGGTGCCGGTCTTTACCGGAACTTCCTGACCGACATTGAACTCAGCCTCTTCATTGTCCAGAGCCACAATGCTTGGCGTAGACAGCACGTCATTCTTGGCGTTGCTCTGCATCATGGTCAGAAGTCCGAACCAGTTCCCGTGATAGAAGCCCACACCGGCGCCGTTAATGGAAGCAGCAACATTGGCCAGCCCCACCTCATCAGAGGCAAACATAGTGGAAACCGGCACCTGAGATACGTCAGAAGGCCCCTGAACAAGGCCGCCTCTGGTATTTCCCCACTGAATGCCCAGCTGAGCGGCGGTTTCATCATTGATTTCCACAATAATGGCCTCCACCAGCACCTGCGCTCTTCTGATGTCAAGCTTCCGGACAATCTCTTCAATTTGCTTGATGTAATTGGGCTCGGCATTAACGATAATGGAATTGGTAGCTTCGTTGGCATAGATGTTGATCTTGGAGGCAGTGGCGCCGTTGGAGGCTTTGCCTTCCTCTCCGGTCAGAGACTTGCTGACGCCGTTAAGGGTCTCCAGCACATCCTTGGCCTTGGCATAGCGCAGATAAAACACTCTGGTGTTCCCTGAAGCGGCCTGTTCCATGTCCAGCTGATTAATCATGGTAATAACCCGCTGTCTGGCAATGGGCTCTCCGGATACCACCACGGAATTGGTTCTTTCATCAGCCACCAGCTTCGGAGTCATCAAAGGAGAGGTGGCGCTGTTTCCCTTGTCATCCTTGATAAGGGCCAGCACAACCCGCACCACTTCAGTGGCCGAGGCGTGCTTCAGCTTGACAATCTGCACCTCCTGATTTCCGGCTTTGTCCACCCGATTGACGATTTCCACCAGGCGATTTACCACATTAGCCCGGCCGGTAATAAGGAGAACATTTGACGGCTCGTAGTGCACCACATTTCCGGAACCCTGATTGTCAATAAGACCTCTCAGAAGCGGAGCCAGCTCCCGGACGTTTACGTTTTTTACCGGAACCACTCTGGTAACCATTTCGTCCCCCATGGCCCCGTCTTCGGAAACCGGAACGCCGGCAGTCTTTGCCACCGCAGAACGCACCACCTTGTAAACTCCGGTATCAGTAGGAACCACGGCATAACCGTATACCGCAAGCACACTGAGGAAAAACTGGTAATACTGCTCCTCATTCAGCAAATCATAGCTTCTGACATTTATTTTGCCCTTGACTGCCGGGTCAACAATAAAGGTCATGTTGAGATTTCTTCCCACGGTATTAATGAATTCGTTTATGTCCGTACCCTTAAAACTGGCAGAAAATTCCGCGGCCTCAATATTGAGGGATCCTCCCAGAAGCGCGGCGGAAAGCGCCAGCGCTAAGCAGGATTTGCCGAAAAATTTCTTGGTGTTCATATGATCCCCTTAAATAGCCTTAACAAGGCACAGTTCATACAATCAGGATATTTTTCCTGAAAGTGACAAGTACTCTTAGTATGTTATTCTTTGTCAGGAAAAGCTCAAATAATGCGTCTGGCATAATAGGCAAGTCCGCCGCCCTTCCTGCAACCTCATAAAATCATTCCAGATTCAGCGTAACAGTCTGCCGATCCCCGTTGCGATCCACTACCAGGGTAATCTCCGTCATGTCCTGAATCTGACCCATAACCTGCATAGCCTGATTGGTATCGGTGAGATCGTAGCCATTCATTTCCACAGCCACATCACCGGGTTTAAGACCGGCATCCAGAAAAATCTTGCCCTCGGATCCCGGATTAAGCTCATACCCCACCGGCTTGCCATCCTTCATGGCAGGCTTTATGCTGAGATATTTAAACAGATTTCCGGGATTGGACAAAAGCTCCGTTCTGACCTGCCGGGCATCGCTTTTAGCAGCGGCAGAGGCGGTATCACGAGCCTCGGGCTTCGGTTTCGGAGTATCCCCGGATGGCTTCTGATCGGCAGACTGATAGTTATCTGCCGGCATCACAATGGTTTCATCCCGGCCGCCGTTCTTGACAATAATGCGATCCGCGAGAATCTGAGACACCACGGCCTGAGTGCCCTCTATCTTGTCGCCGATGCCGTAGGTCTCTTCCTTGGATTTGTTAATAACCGCCACGGATCCCTTATTGGGATCGTTACTGGCGGAAATGCCGGTAATTTTCACATCAAGCTTGGAAACCGGTCCTGTCTGAGGCATTCCGGTCTTAGGGGCCTGCTGAGGAGCCTCGGAGGGCTTAACGCCGAAAAGAGGCAGCGCAGTCACGTTGATATTGCGGTTCTGCTCCCGGATTGCCTTTAGCTCAGCTGCGGAAAGCCCGGCCAGAGATGAATTTACGGAAGGAATCTTGTACCAGAAAAAAGCAGCCGCTTCGTAACAAACGATAAAGGAAAGAATATAAAAAAGGTATCCTGAAATCTTTGTATAGTAGCGATTACGGGCCCTCTCCAGCATCTCCTGCTCCTGAGGGGATACGGTTCCGGATTTGACTGCCGGCTGACCGGACACAGCCGCATGCTCGGAGCCGCTCTTCTTTTTAGTAATGCGCGAGAAGCCGCCACGTACTCTTGCAATGGCGTTATCAAAGAAAGACGACATGAAAATATCTCACAAAGAGAGCAAACGATAAAACCCTGCAATTGTCTATCAATAAAGGGGTTCATGCAAAATGTTTTTCCAAAATTTTCAAGCTTACTCATAATTTACCGGAAATTACGGTTTTCAAGGCTCTGCCGCCCCGGGCGTGCCTTTCCGGCATAAACCGGCCGGCCCGGATCCGCCATGTGCTATAATCAGCGACATCAATTTGCAGGGTCAAAAGCCCATCAGGGAGAATCCATGGAAGAGAATACCAGCGAAGTCCGTCTCGACAAATGGCTCTGGGCAGCCCGGTTCTACAGAACAAGATCCATTGCCCGGGACATGATAGACGGCGGCAAGGTGCGCTACAACGGCTATCACGTCAAACCGGGACGGCTGGTGGAAACCGGAGCCCGCATCACTCTGAGACAGGGCTTCAATGAACTTGAGGTTATCGTCCGCGGCATCAGCGATGTCAGGCGTCAGGCATCTCTGGCACAGCTTCTTTACGAGGAGACTCAGGAAAGCCGGGAAAAACGGGAAAAGAATGCCGAGCTCCACCGCATAAACGCCCTGCTGGCACCACATCCGGATGACAGACCCAACAAGAAGGAAAGAAGAACTCTCATCAGTTTCAAGCATGCTGCGGAGTGAATCCTCTGCATGGCAATTTCGAGGAATAACCAATGACTGCTGAAAATAACACGGCTCATAGTGCTGCTAACAACACCGGCTCGCCAGCGCCTGGCAGCTTTGATACCATAAAGCGCTTTATTTTTAACGAAAAAGACATCCGAGGAGAAATAGTTCAGACCTGTCAGGCCTACCGGAGCCTCATAGCGGATCATGCCTACCCCCGCAATATCAGAAGGCTCATGGGGGAAATGCAGGCTGCCATCACCCTCATGACCGAAACCGTGAAATTCCAGGGCAGCATCATGCTGCAGCTCCGCGGTAACGGCGACCTCGTCTATGCCTACATCAACAGCAACGAGAAGCAGGAAACCCGCGGTCTGGCTTCCTGGAACGGGGATGTCGATGAATTCTGCCACTGGACAAAGCTGCTGGGAAAGGATCCGGTTCTTACCATCACCATTATTCCCGAAGCGGGAGCCCGCTATCAGGGCATCATCGATCTCACTCATGACCATCTCAATGAATGCATCGAGGATTACTATCGGAACTCCGTGCAGATTGAAACCCGGGTCTGGCTCTACTGCGACCCTGATTCTGTAAAGGCTGCGGGAATTCTCCTGCAGAAGCTGCCCACTGACAATCCGGAAAAGCTGGAATCAGATTTTCACCACATCGCCACCCTGACAGACAGCATGACGGAAGGGGAAATTCTGGCCCTGGAATGCGATGACGTGCTGTACCGCCTCTTCCATCAGGAATCCGTAAACACCTTTCCTCCCAAGCCGGTTTTCATGAAGTGCGTCTGTTCCCGGGAACACTTCCGGGAAAGTCTGGTTTGTCTGGGAGCCGCCGCTCTCGAGGATATCATCCGGGAACAGGGCTCAATCACCGTAAACTGCCAGTCCTGCGGCAAAACCTTTTCCTATTCTCCTGAGGAGGCTCAAAGCATCATAGAAGAAGCCCGGAAACAGGAAGCGGAGAAAGCAGAGAAAACCGAATCAAAATAGATTCCCGAGGACACTCCCGCGGAATCTGACACTGCGAAACACAGGGGAAATTACAGTCTCCCAGAATCAAAACAATAAAGGAGCAGCTCCGGCCGCTCCTTTTTATTATTTCTGCAAAGGCCCCGGCAAACACCAGAGCCCCGCAGGGATTAAATAAGGTTGTAGGCTCTTTCTCCGTGCCAGGAGAGATCCAGGCCTTCCCGTTCCTCGTCCTGAGAAACTCTGACGCCATGGAAGAGCTTATCGGCAATAAGGAAACCAATAACAGAAACCACGCCGCTGACAACAATGGTGATGATTACAGAAACCAGCTGTCCCGCAAACTGACCGCCGATACTGTCCCAGCCCTCCTTGAAGCCGGTGCCGCCGAAATCAGGAGAACAAAGTATTCCGGTAAGAAGAGCTCCTGCAATACCGCCAACGCCATGCACACCGAACACGTCCAGAGAATCGTCAACTCTGAGCAGCTTCTTTAATCCGTGCACGCCCCAGAGGCAGACAGCTCCTGCAGTCAGACCGATTATCAAAGCTCCGCCAATGCTTACAAAGGCGCAGGCTGGGGTTATGGCCACAAGACCGGCCACTGCTCCGGAGCAGATACCCAGGAGAGAGGGCTTTCCCTGGAAAATCCATTCCAAAAACAGCCAGGAAAGAGCGGCCGCAGCAGGAGCCACGCAGGTGTTGGCAAAGGCCAGAGCTGCCACGCCGTCCGGAGAAAGCTCGGAACCGGCGTTAAAGCCAAACCAGCCTACCCAGAGCAATGAGGCTCCGATCATGGTCATTACCAGACTGTGAGGAGCCATGCGTTCTCTCCCGAAGCCGATTCTGTTGCCGCTGAAATATGCGCCCACCAGCGCGCATACGGCCGCATTGATATGAACCACGGTGCCGCCGGCAAAATCCCAGGCGTGCCAGGCGCTGTCAACATAGCCGCCGCCCCATACCATGTGGCAGAGCGGGATGTAGGACAGGGCAAACCAGAAAACCAGCACAAAAATCAGGGCGCTGAACTTTATGCGCTCGGCAAATGAGCCCAGTATGAGACAGGCGGTTATTCCGGCAAAGGCCCCCTGAAAGGAAAAGAAGGTAAAATCCGAAAGGGTTCCGTTAAGGTTGTCCGGAAGAACCCCCATCATCATGAACTTATCGAAGTTTCCTACAAAGTTGTTCAGAAACTCGCTGCCGTTAGTGCCAAAGCTCAGAGAATAGCCAAATAAGGCCCAGAGCACAAACATCAGAGAAAAGGCCATAGCTGTCTGAGTCAGCAGAGACAGCATGTTCTTTACTCTCACCAGACCGCCGTAAAAGAGAGCAATGCCCGGGACGGACATCAGGATTACCAGGGCGGCGCAGATCATCACAAAGCAGTTATCCACCAGGCTGAGCTGTCCCGCCGCCCCGGTTTCCGCCGCTTCGGCAAGCTCTTCGGCTCCGGCAATATCCATGGCTCCTGTCATTAATAGCAGAAACGTCAGTAAACTTCCGCGTCTCATATTTTCCTCCAATTTAGTGATCCAACTCATGTTTTTCAAAGTAATGCAACAACCTTGCCAACTGCAAAACTAAGTTTTTATGCACCGCCGGCAGGAGAAAAAGGCGGATCATCCGGCATAATCCTCGGAAAAAAATGCAACTTCTCAGAATCTGCACTGAAAACAGGCGTTCCTCCTCGAAAAATGCACCGAAACGGATACTTTTCAGAAAACCGAACAATGCCGGATCTCCGGGAAAAATCATGAAAATAAGCCGCCCTGTTCCCGCCGGCAGTACCGGCAGGAACCAAACACCGCGCAATTTCTTTTATCCCGCCGGAAAAAGCGATATGCTTTAAGAAACAGGCAAGAAAGATAACAGTCGGCTCTCCCCCGCAAAGTTTCTTAGCGGAAACAACCTGGCTCAGGAGGCAATATGAAGCTCAAAACACATGAATTCGGCAATCCGGAAGGAAAAAGAATTGTCATGCTCCACGGCTGGGGGTTCTCCGGAGCTGTCTTCCATAGCATAATTCCCTGTCTCAGCTCCCGGTTCCGGGTTATTCTGGTGGATCTCCCAGGGTATGGTCTCAATAACGCCATTCCCGCCAACAGAACTCAGGGCACCATGGCAAATCTGGAGGATACGCTGCCTGAAAACGTGATTCTCTTCGGATGGTCTCTCGGGGGCATTCTGGCTCTCCGTTACACCATCATGAATCCCTCAAGGGTTCAGGCTCTCATCACCGTATCCAGTTCTCCCCGCTTTACTTCATTGCCCGAGGAACGCTGGCCCGGCACGGATCCGGAGCTCCTTAAGAAGCTTCAGGGGATTCTCAGTCAGGATAATGTCTATCGCGTAATTGATCGTTTTCTGTCCCTGCAGGCCATGGGTTCCCCGACCATGAAAAACGATATCCGGGAAATCAAAGAGCTTTTAAAGGATTCTCCCCTGCCCTCTTATTACGAGCTTCAAGCCGGCCTTAAAACTCTGGCCGATGAGGATCTCAGAGGCTGCCTGACCCGCATAGAATGCCCTTGCCTCCACATTTACGGCCAAAAGGATCGTCTGGTGCCGTACCAGGGCAGCACCATTTGGCCGGTAAATGAGCATTCCCTGATTCACATATTCAAAAACAGCTCTCATGCTCCGTTTATTTCAGAACCGGATAACTTCAGAAAAGTACTTTTAGACTTCCTCGACAAATATGGAACATAGTTCTGGGGAAAATTGCTCATTTTTTGTACAATTAATACGTGGCAGTGTCTGTAATCAGCATGTGATCAGCAAACAATCGGAGGCCCTATGAATATCGGCAGCATGTCCATAATGCAAAACGGCATACGCGGCTTTCAGAATGCGCAGTCTCTGATTAACAGAAGCGCCGCGGATCTGGCCCATCTGAACGTTACGCATAGTTCGCAGAATCCGGAAGCTTCAGAAGCTGATGAAGTATCCGCAATCAGGAGTCCCGAAGAAAGCATCGCCGCTCTGAAACAGGGCGAAATATATGCCCGGGCCGGAGCCAAGGTTATTTCTGCCGGTTATGACACTATTGGCACACTCCTTGATATCAGGGTATGAGAGGTCGGCTATGAACGTAATTCACGGTACCGCGCTGGCGCTCCACAGCTATCAGAAGACCATGGACAGCATGGATTTCAGTGCCGCAAAATCCTCCAAGGCCGCTTATGTCGCCGGAACAGATGTCAGTAACGGCAGCGAAGCCAAAGCGGAAAACGGCTATTCCCCTCTCACCAAACCGGTTCCGGATGTGGTATCCATAAGTCCGGAGGCGCAGGCCCGCGCGGAAAACGATGTCAGGAAGGCTGAAGAGAAAGATGTCAGGAACTCTCAGGGCAAGAATCAGGACGGTAATGCTCAGGAAGGCGAGGAAAGCAATTCTCTCATAGGACAAAATGCCAAGAAGCCTGACGGCACCCAGCTTACTGATGCCGAGCAGGCCGTGGTAGACGATATGAAGGCCCGGGATCAGGAAGTAAGGGTTCATGAGGAGCAGCACAAAGCCACCGGCGGCCAGTATGCCTCCAGTCCTTCCTATTCCTACGAAACCGGCCCTGACGGCAAAAAATACATCACCGATGGCGAGGTGCAGATCTCCGTAAGCAAGGAAGACACCCCGGAAAAGACCATCGCCAAAATGCAGCAGGTGCAAAGAGCGGCCTTAGCTCCTCAGGAACCCTCCGGACAGGATCGCAAGGTAGCGGCAGAAGCGGCCATGAAGGAAGCAGAAGCCCGGCGTGAGCTTGCCGAGGATACTTCCGGAAAGACTGATAGCAAGGACGATGCCGGGAAATCCCGGGAAACAGCAGATTCGGAAAACGCTGCAAAGACTGCGGATAAAGGTGACAGCAGCAACAAAGACGATGCCGCAAACATGAAGGATCTCTCGTCAGAAAACCGCGGCTTTGCCAGAATGAAAAGAGCCTATGGCCTGAGCTCCGGTCAGAACACCAATGAAAGCTATGGAGGATTTCGGGCTGTAGCCTGAACTTGTTTTTGTAACGGCATCTCCCCATTGAGAAAACCACAATCAAAGGGAGGTGCCTTTTTGTTTTCTGTTAGCAGATCTGAACAAGTTTTCGCTAACGGCCTTTTCTTACGCTAATGGCTTTTAGCTTCGCTCTGTTTGGCCAGAAGCTTCAGATACTCCTCCCGGGATTTCTGAATTTCCTCATCGCTCAGGATCTCCGTTTTCCGGTATTCCGCAGTACTGCAGAACTGAAATACCGGCTTATCCTCCGGACCAAACCATTCCTCATGCTGGTATGAGATGCGGTTAATGTACCAGGAAACCTTGCCCCGGGGGGTGACAACCACCGCCTCATCATCGATCTCGTGATTTATAAGCCCCCGGGCCATAGGACTCTGCAGGGAGATATACCCCTTGCGGCCGTAAACCTCCGGAGCGCCTACAATCCGAAAATGCTTTATTTCCCCGTCATCATTCTCAATTTCCACATAGGCCCCGAAAAACACCTTCTTCTTTTTAATGCCCTCGGCGCTGCGATCCAGCACTTCCGCATCTCGAATAATATCCGACCTCTTCTTTATGTAGATGTCTATTTCTCTCAGAAGCTTTTTATTGTACTGATAATCGGCATTTTCGCTGCGGTCTCCCAGGGAAGCGGCCCAGGCCAGTTTTTTAGTGACCTCGGGGCGAATATTTGTCCAGATATCATTGAATTCCTGCTTTATAAGAGCGAGTCCGTCTCTGGTTACATAGATGCTCATACTGCTCTCCTCCTTTTCTTGCCCCTCACATTCTTACCTTTTACAAGATTAAACAAAACGACTCTTAAAGCACCTCATTATAAATAAAGAAGCCACCTTGCGGTGGCCTCTCCTGTTAAAAATCAGGTCTTAGCTGATTAGAGCTGCGGGCCGGAAGCTACCAGAGCCTTGCCTGCTTCATTGCCTTCGTACTTCTTGAAGTTCTTAACGAAGCGGCCAGCCAGATCCTTGGCCTTTTCTTCCCACTTAGCAGGATCATCATAGGTGTTGCGCGGGTCGAGAATGTTGGTATCAACACCTTCAAGCTTGGTAGGAACTACAAAGTTGAAGATAGGGATAACCTTGGTCTCAGCTTGGTCGATGCTGTGGTTGAGAATAGCATCGATAATGCCGCGGGTATCCTTAATGGAGATACGCTTGCCGGTGCCGTTCCAGCCGGTATTTACCAGGTAAGCCTTGGCGCCGCTCTTTTCCATGTGCTTAACCAGCTCTTCGCCGTACTTGGTAGGATGGAGCTCCAGGAAGGCCTGACCGAAGCAAGCGGAGAAGGTCGGGGTAGGCTCGGTAATGCCTCTTTCGGTGCCAGCCAGCTTGGCGGTGAAGCCGGAGAGGAAGTAGTACTGAGTCTGGCCCTTGTCCAGGATGGATACCGGAGGCAGTACGCCGAAGGCATCAGCAGACAGGAAGATTACCTGCTTGGCTGCCGGAGCGGAGGAAACCGGACGAACAATGTTCTTGATGTGATAGATAGGATAGGAAACACGGGTGTTTTCAGTTACCTTCTTATCAGCGAAGTCAATCTTGCCATCAGCGGCAACGGTTACGTTCTCAAGGAGAGCGTCGCGGCGGATGGCATTGTAGATATCCGGCTCGGAATCCTTGTCCAGGTTGATAACCTTGGCATAGCAGCCGCCTTCGAAGTTGAACACGCCGTTATCGTCCCAGCCGTGCTCGTCGTCGCCGATGAGCTTACGCTTAGGATCGGTGGAAAGGGTGGTCTTGCCGGTGCCGGAAAGTCCGAAGAAGATAGCGGTATTTTCACCGTTCATGTCGCAGTTAGCGGAGCAGTGCATAGCGGCAATGCCCTTCAGCGGCAGGTAGTAGTTCATCATGGAGAACATGCCCTTCTTCATTTCACCGCCGTACCAAGTGTTAAGGATAACCTGTTCCTTGGTGGTTACATTGAATACCACTGCGGTTTCAGAATTGAGGCCCAGCTCCTTGAAGTTCTCAACCTTAGCCTTGGAAGCATTGTAAACAATGAAGTCAGGCTCCTGCTCAAAATCAGCCTCGGTCTGAGGACGAATGAACATGTTGGTTACGAAATGAGCCTGCCAGGCTACCTCAACGATGAAGCGCACCTTCATGCGGGTGTCCTTGTTGGCACCGCAGAAGCCGTCTACAACATAAAGTTTCTTGTTGGAAAGTTCCTTCTTGGCAAGATCTTTAACGGCATCCCAGGCTTCCTTGGTAGCGCGATGGTTGTCGTTAGGATATTCAGGGCTGGTCCACCAAACGGTATCATGGGAATTTTCATCATCAACGATGAACTTATCCTTAGGAGAACGGCCAGTGTAAACACCTGTCATTACGTTGATTGCGCCAAGCTCGGTTTCCTGACCTACATCATATCCGGTAAGACCTTCCTTGGTTTCCTCATTGAAAAGAACCTCGTAGGAAGGATTGTAAAGAACCTCGGTTGCGCCGGTGATGCCGTACTTTTCAAGTACCTTCTTATCAAATGCCATGGATGAATTATCTCCCATCTTTAACAGCAAAAAATTAAAAAAAGACCATGACAGATTGTAAGGGATCCTCATGGTTTAGTCTATTTATATATGGCAGGTTTATCCAAAAAAAGGTGACGCGCGGCACTCGCTGTGAAATCATGTTATTCCAGTCCGAATGCCGGGAGCTCAATGTCAGACATTAAAGCTGACTCAGACGCTGATTTGATAAAAATTCCCGGCATACCCCTTTATAACAGTTCCGTATTATGGCAGAATCTGCACCGAAAAAAGTTAACGCCGCTGTCCGGGCTCCCTAGATTACGGGAAACATTCCGGCGGAGGCATCAAAATCAAATAGAGATAACACCGAGGAAACAGATATGGCAGACAATAACGCAGAACTCGCAGAAATCCTGAAGCTTCTCAAGGAACTTAAAAACGACGTTACCGCAGTCAAGGCGATGCTCACCGACGGCGGCGACATTACCATGCAGCGCGATGCGGATGGCAATTTCGTATCCTACAAGCTGAAACCCCATGTTAACGACAACGGGGTAAACGGCGAGGATGAGCCCCACGGCGTATAGTTCTCAGAGCCAGCTATAATGAAAGGGGCGGGAAGGTTTCCCGCTTCTTTTTTTCGGCGGGGGACTGATTACCCGGCGTTGTTCCGGGATTTTACGGCATTCTTCTTTAATTAACCACCGAGCCTAACCAAATGATTACCATTACCGAAAAAGCGGAAGAATATTTCCGCGTTCTGCTCAAAAAGCAGCCTCCCGAAACGGGCATTCGGGTTTTCGTGTCAAACCCCGGAACTCCCGGGGTGGAATGCGGCATACTGTACTGTCCCAAAAAATCCATCTCCTTTCAGGATGATGTTTTTGAGCGTTCCGGCTTTAAGCTTGTAGTAGATCGCATGAGCCAGCCGTACCTGGAGGAAGCGATTATCGATTACGAGGCAGATGAAAAGGGACATGGCACTCTGACCTTCAAGGCCCCGAAGCTGAAGACCATGAATGTTCCCGAGGACGCTCCCCTCAGAGACAAGCTGGAGGATTATATGCGCAAAACCATAAATCCTTCTCTGGCCGACCACGGCGGCTCCGCCGTAATTACCGATGTTACCCCCGATGGCGTGGTGAGCGTCGTATTCTCAGGCGGCTGCAAGGGCTGTTCCATGGCAAACATGACCCTGAAGGACGGCATTGAAGCCAATCTGAAGCAGGCCTTTCCCGGAATGGTTAAGGAAGTGGTGGATGCCACGAAGCACGAGGTAACTGAAAGAACCTACACTCTGGCAAAATGACGGGATTCCTCAGAGCAGGCCAAAGCTGATCCCGCCCATGAACATGAAAAAGCCCCGAAACCGGGGCCTTTTTATTTTTCATCTCAGCTGCAGCTGAAAATCACGCCTTTCACCAATGAGCTGCCAATGCAGCTTTCCCGTCACTCATCCTTCATGCGTCGTGCCAGCAATGTGGCTGTGGCATCCTTGGCAGACTTCCCATTAAAGAGCACCTGATAGATTTCCTCGCAGATGGGCATGTCCACCTTGAGCTTCTGGGAAAGGGCATGCACCTCCTTGGTGTTATACCAGCCCTCCACCGCCTGACCAATGGTCTTCATAGCCTCCTCCGGGGAAACGCCCTGCCCCAGAGCCAGCCCGAATCTGCGGTTACGGGACTGATTGTCAGTGCAGGTAAGAACCAGATCCCCCAGCCCGGCCATGCCCATAAAGGTCACCGGTTTGGCTCCCATGGCCACGCCCAGCCGCTGCATTTCAACGAGCCCTCTGGTGATAAGAGCAGTTCTGGCATTGGCTCCGAAGCCCAGACCATCGGAGAGTCCGGTACCGATGGCAATGACGTTTTTAACCGTGCCACCGATCTGCACTCCGATAAAATCCGGATTGGGATAAACCCGGAAATTCTTGCTGGAATGAATGATTTCGGAAAACTCTCTTATGAAGGCATCATTATTCCCGGATACCGCAATGGCCGTGGGAAGCCCTGTGGCCAGCTCTTTGGCAAATGTGGGGCCGGAGATCACAGCAAAGGGAATGCCGCTGCCGAGAATCTCCTCGGCAACATCGCTTAGCAGTCTTCCGGTGCCGCTTTCCAGTCCCTTGGTGGCCCAGACTAGCTTGTGACGCGAAGTCATAAAGGGCTTCAGATTCCTGAGCACCTCGCCGAAGGCTTTACTGGGAACTGCCAGGAGAATAATGTCGGAACCGGACATGGCTTCTTCGAGACTGCCGGTAACATCCAGAGTCTCCGGAAAGGTAATCCCCGGTAAAAAAACGCTGTTGGCGCGGGATTCTCGCATGTCGCGAACGCAATCCTCCTCCCGGGACCAGAGCAGCACTCTTTTACCGTTTCTCGTTAAGGATACAGCAAGGGCGGTTCCATAAGATCCCGCCCCTATTATTGACACTGCATACTTCATGTCAGATATTACTTTTCTTCAGCCGGAGCCTGTGCCTGCTGAGCCTGCTGCAATCTCTGAGCGTAAATGGCATCAAAATTGATCGGAGCGAGGTTAAGAGGAGGGAAACTGGCTCTGTTGCTGAGATCGGAAATAAGCTCCCGGGCATACGGGAAAAGAATGCCGGGAATGAAGGCATTAAGCATATGATTAAGCTGATTATCCGGGAAGTTCTCAATGTGGAAAATACCAGCCTGATTTACCTCAGCCAAAAAAGCGGTGTCCTCACCAATGGCAACAGTGGCGGTAATGCGCAGCACTACTTCATATACATGGTTCGGTTCGTCAATGGATCTGTGCTTGACGTCAATATCGAGCTTGGTCTCAGGCTTCCATTCCTTTCTGAAAATATCCGGGGTGTTCGGAGTCTCCAGGGAGAGATCCTTGACATAGAGTCTGATGATGTCAAAAGCCGGATTCTTAGCCCCGGTGTCATTTACATTGCTGTTATTTTCAGCCATTATTTTTTCCTAAATCTTACTTACAAAACTACGCTTGAAAAACAAAACTTATCATTTGCTGCCAGTAGCAGTGGGAAGCCCGCTGCCGTTCCAGTCAAGGATACCACCGTCCAGCAGAAATGTATTTTTAAAACCGTTCTTTTTAAGAACTTTCGCACAATTATAGGCTTCGGCATCGCCGTAGGTCTTGCCCACTATCACCACGCCGGCATTGCGGTACTTTTCGATAAGGGAAAAGTTCTGCTTCTCAATCTCGGAAACGGTAACCGAAACGGAGCCCGGAATATGTCCCTTCTTATAGTCATCACTGCTTCTGATATCAACAATGCCCACCCCCTGACTGTTCATCAGGAAGGCCATCTTATTGTGATCCACCGATTTAATGCCGTCTATCATAATGTTTATCTGAAGCCAGATGAGGTATGCGAAGCCCATCACCCAGATTAATGTCATCAGAAAATGATTGGTGGCAAAGTTCATAAGCTCCGTTCCGAAGGAAAGAGCTTCAGCTGTTTCATTCATAATTATTGTCCTGCCTCAAAATACCCCGGCATGATAACATACCGAGACGTACTATTCAAAACAGATCAAAGGCCGCAAAAGCACCGGCCCTGTTTTCAGCATCGTAAAGCTTCAAACCGCAGAAATACTGTCAGGTTATGCAGCGATCATCTCCGATTATCCCCGACACGCAATGTTTTTCACGAGTCTTAACAGTATCAGAAGTATTCGTTATGAGTTTATCTAATGGAAATATATTAAAAATTTGATCTTCTTCAAGAAAAATCACCCGCAAAATCCATCACATGAACAATTGTGACAGTATTATTTAACATAACAAGTGACAGATTCAAAAGGAGTTCATTTAAGCAGCAAGCAAAGATGCCTGAGACACTGTGATGACTTCTGCCGGGAATTGGCTCCCGCTTTCAACGTCAGTGTCCGAAAGAAAACGGCTTTCCTGAATGAGCTCCTGTTTTCCGGTTTTTGAGTTTTGCAGAATTTGTATGTTTCTCTCAAACATACTTTTTGGACATGTTTCTCCTGAAGCATGTCCTTTTTTTATGAGACGTTCCCCATTAAGCGGTAAATTCCGCAGAAAGAATTCTTTTGCCTTGCTTTATACGCTTTGCCGTTCCTTCTTGAAAGCGACATCCCGCACCTCCCTTTTTCCCTGCCGCCATTCACCGCCCGCAATATCCCGCCCCCCTGCGTAACAGCCCCGGTTTTGGTGTAAAATACCTGCTGGAAAAAGGTGCTCATGCACCGTCACTATCAGGAAGGAACAAAAATGGCAAAGAAACCTTTTGCACTCATAATCATGGACGGCTGGGGCGACAATCCGGTCAAGGAATTTAACGCTGTGGCAAATGCCAATACCCCGAATCTGGATGCTCTGGCTCAGAACTATGCCAGCACCGACATTCAGGCTTCAGGCATTGATGTCGGCCTTCCTGACGGTCAGATGGGCAACTCCGAGGTAGGTCATACCAATATCGGCGCCGGCCGTATTGTTTATCAGGATCTCACTAAGATCGCCAAGTCCATCAGCGATGGTGATTTCTTCACCAACAAGGCCTTTAACGAAGCCATTGACGCCACCATGGCCAAGGACGGTGCCGTTCATGTAATGGGACTCATGTCTCCGGGCGGCGTGCACAGCCATGAAGATCAGATCAAGGCTGCCTTTAAGCTCTTGGCTCAGAAGGGCGTAAAGAAGGTTTATTTCCACGCTTTCACCGACGGCCGCGATGTGCCGCCCAGAAGCGCTCAGAGCTCCATTGATGGCTTTGAAGCCCTGTTCAAGGAGCTGGGAGTAGGCCGTTTTGCCTCCATGGTGGGCCGTTACTATGCCATGGACAGAGACAACCGCTGGGATCGCGTGGAGCAGGCTTACGATCTCCTTACCCAGGCTGTTTCCGGATTTGAGCCGTTTGCCTCTGCCACCGATGCTCTCAATGCCGCTTATGCCCGTGATGAAAACGATGAGTTCATCAAGGCCTCCGTTATCGGCGAGCCCGTGAAGATGAACGACGGCGATACCCTGCTTTTCATGAACTTCCGCGCCGACCGCGCCCGTCAGATTTCCCGCGCCTTCGCCAATGATGATTTCACCGGCTTTGAACGCAAGGTTCGTCCGGCCCTGAACTTCGTAATGCTGACCGAATACGCCACTGACATCCATGCCGCCTGCGCCTATCCTCCCGAGGATCTGGTTAACACCCTGGGCGAATGGCTCTCCAAGCACGGCAAGACCCAGCTCAGAATCTCCGAAACCGAGAAGTACGCCCACGTTACCTTCTTCTTCAACGGCGGCGTGGAAACCGTGTTCCCGGGAGAAGATCGCATTCTGGTACAGAGCCCCAAGGTAGCCACCTACGACCTGCAGCCTGAGATGAGCTCCGAGGAGCTTACCGACAAGCTCTGCGCCGCTATCGAAAGCGCCAAGTACGATGTTATTATCTGCAACTATCCTAATGGCGACATGGTTGGCCACACCGGTGTTTACGAAGCCGCTGTCAAGGCCTGCGAGGCCGTGGATCACTGCATCGGCCGCGTTATTGAATCCCTGAAGAAGGTAGGCGGCGAATGCCTTATTACCGCTGACCACGGCAATGCTGAACGCATGAAGGATCTGGAAACCGGCGTAGCCTACACCGCGCACACCAATCTTCCGGTACCTTTAATTTACTTTGGCAGAAAGGCCGAGGCTGTGGAGGGCGGCAGACTGTCAGATCTGGCTCCTACCATTCTCTCCCTGACCGGCATGGAGATCCCGGCTGAAATGACCGGAAAGCCGCTCTTTAAGCTGGTATAACCTCTGACGGGCTAACCGCTGTCAGGAGCAGACGTAATCAAACGTCTTAACCAAACCTAAAAGCGTCTCCTTTTTGGAGGCGCTTTTTTATCACCCCTGTTGCTCCCTCCCGGCCTTGTTACTCTCCCTGCTCCGCAATCCTGTATCTCAAAAACCCTGCATCGCAGACCTACTCCGCAAAATGGATATAAAATTTACCGCTCTTATGGATCTGGTTTTAAATATGGTTTATATTTTACGGGGCGGTCTCTGTTTCAGACGGCGGAGACCTGTTGATATCTTTAGGAAAACAGGAATATGCGATTAACAGTTTTCCATAACCATGCTCCGGAAGCGTTATGGGAAAAAAGTCTTAACAAGCTCATCACACCGCTTGCTTATCAAGAACTCAAAAAAATGGGAGATGTGCACCTGGCCGTATTCAATGACGGTGTCGTGGGCATTTCAGTATCCAAAAACGATAACATTGTCTACCTCAAGGTTCGGGATATTACCAGAAGAAGAGGCGTTGGCAAGTACCTTATAGAAGAAACCTGCGCTTACATTATCGAAAGCGGCTTTGATGCGGTTTCCTTCGACATCAAGTCTGTTCCGGTAAATGAACAGGACGGCATGATTTACTTCCTGGAAATGCAGGGATTCATCCAGTCCCCCGAGGATCCCCTGGTGTTTATCTACCGGGAAGATTTTGATGAAGATGACTCGGACAACGATTAGCTCGTTATTCGTCTCTTCTATTCATCACCTTCATCTCGTTTACCTCGTTCATCTCATCGTTACCGCTTGCGGGATTTAGAAAAACGAAGAATTGAAAAAGGGAGCTCTTGGCTCCCTTTTTGCTATGCCTCTCCGGGTATCCATCCCGGTTCAGGCTATTCAGCTTCCTTCTGATCCTTCTCCTTGCCAAATACCAGCTCATACAGAGTATTGGACTTTCTGTTCAGCTGATGCAAGGAATTGATTCTGCGGATAGTTCTGGAAGAGCTCCGAATAAGCAGGGTTTCCGTGCGGGCCAGAGAACCGTTAAGAGTCACCCCAGAAACCAGATTTCCATCGGTGATGCCGGTGATGGAAATTATGGAGCTGTCATTGCGCGCCATGTCCTCAATGCGGAGCACCGTGCCGGGTTCAATCCCCATCTCACGGCAGCGTCTTGCTTCCTCCTGGCCCTTGGCAACATTTTCCGGAGTGGCTCCCTTGGCCACGTCCCGGGGCAGCAGGCGGGCGTTCATATCACCGTCCAGAGCTCTTACCGCTGCAGCGCTTATCACCCCTTCCGGAGCTCCGCCGATACAGTACAGAAAATCAATATCGTTGTCAGGCATGCAGGTAAGAATGGAAGCAGCCACATCGCCGTCCGGGAAGGCATAGACCTTTAGTCCCATTTCGTGCATCATTTTAATAACTGCTTCATGACGCGGCTTGGCCAGGGTCACGCAGGTGAGTTCGCTGTAGGGCTTTCCCAAAGCCTTTGAAATGCTGGCGATGTTTTCCGGAAGAGGTCGCTCCAGGTCAATGGCGCCCTTGGCTCCGGCCCCTACCATCAGCTTCTCCATATACATGTCAGGAGCCTTCAGAAAACCGCCCTTATCGCAGGCTGCCAGCACCGCTACTGCATTTGCCTGCCCCAGAGCTGTCATTCTGGTGCCGTCTATGGGATCCACCGCAATGTCAATGCCGTCCCCGCCTTCGCCTACCGCTTCGCCGATATAGAGCATGGGGGCTTCGTCGATTTCACCTTCCCCGATTACAATTTCCCCGCTCATCTTAATGCCGTTCAGCATATAGCGCATGGCATGCACTGCGGCATCATCGGCGGCATTCTTATCTCCCCTTCCCAGCCAGTGATAGCTGGCCAGAGCAGCTGCCTCGGTTACCCGGCAGAACTCCAAGGACATTTCACGTTTCATAACAGTTCCTGACTATGCTTCAAAATCCCCAAACGGATACTGAAATTTTAATTTGTGCTGGTGTTTTTTGCAAAACAAAACGCCGAAAACCGCGGAATGTCTTCCGGCAGTGTTACTATTCACAGCCCGTAAAAACCCGTAACCCCTTATTCCACCGTCACATCAAATTTTCACCCCTAAATCTCAACCTTCCCTGAGCAGTTGTCACTGTCTCCCCCGATGATCCCGCAAACCCTTATATTTTCAAACTTTTTTGCATTTTTTTTGTTGACATTTAACTCGATATGGGTTATCATCCCATATAGATAACATGAGTCATTTTTGGAGGACTGTCATGGCAGGCAACATTACCTACGTAAAACAGAAATCCGGTGTCATTTACGCA
>NZ_JBGVBR010000380.1:0-13986 GCF_045225735.1 Succinimonas sp.
TACAACTTTCCCATTCCTTTTGAGCTATACACAAAAAGCCTCTCTAACCTAGACAACATGCCGCTTCGTCGTATCGTGGCATTCTGAAATTCTATTTTCCCTATTCAAAATTTTCTCCTTTTACAAGGCTTTAAGCCCTCGATATCGAAAATTTTAATTATTTTTTCAATAAAGGTATAGCACAATTCGTTATTTTATGATATAATTGTGCTATACGTAATTCAAGGAGATAAGAAATGGCAATTCCTAAAGATATACTTGCGATTGAAAGACCAAAAAATACTATCGTAATTCGTACTAATAAAACAGAACCTCCTCGTTATGCTGTTAGGTCTAGGGTTGGTTGTATTTATGATCACGGAAGAAGAGTACCAAAGAATGGTCCTGTTATTGGCCATATTGATGTTGAAGCTAAAAAATTTATTCCTGTGTGTCCAGGTGCTAAAAAATCTTCGGAGAAAAATCACGAGATTAAAAGGTTATCCAGAATTGAAAATGTTGATATCAAAGATTGGGCTAATATTGTGTTGGCAGACCGGCTATTTAAACCAATTTTAGAAGAATTAAAGAAATTTTATGAAGTTCATGATGCGATTCAGATATACGTAATTTCCATATTAAGAGTATGTAATAAGGGGGTAAAGGACTACGAACTTCAGGAAGAATATTTAACATCTTACCTATCTGAACTTTATCCTAATGTGTCATTATCAAAAAATACAGTCTCGATATTTTTAAAAAATCTTGGTAAGGCTTTTAGTAGAATTGTCTTGTTTATGCAAAATCGCGTACAGCATGTAAACGTAGATCATCATCTCTTAATTGATGGAACTCTAAAATCCAATGAATCGAGAATCAATTCATTATCGGACTATTCGAGAAAAGCTCTAAAAAAGGGAACAAGAGACATTTCTGTCATGTATGCGTTTGATTTGGAACTTAAAGAACCAATTTGTTCAAAGTGTTATCCTGGAAACATGCTAGACCTTACGGCGTATGAGGATTTCATTACTGAGAATAACATTACTCAAGGTATTATTGTTGGCGACAAGGGGTTTCCTGCATCAAGTGCTCGTAAATCTTTCATGGACAACCCTAATTTACACTTTATTAATCCAATAAAACGCGATGCTAAAATTATACAGGAGTTAAATCTCTACGAATATGATGGTGCTTTATCAAATAATGATCATATACTTTATAGAAAATCACAAGACACTAAGTCTAAAAAATGGCTATATTCGTTTAAGGATCTATCGTTATCATCTGCTGAAGAAAAGGATTATATTCACAGAACGACCAAAAATAAAAACTTCTCTACAGAAAAATATGAGAAGAAGAAACAAGAATTCGGAACAATTGTTTTAGAAACAGATTTAGATCTATCACCTGAAATTGCCTTTAGTTCATATAATAGCAGATGGGAGATAGAGCTAGTTATGCGTTATTATAAACATGCATGTGAATTTGATGAAACCAGAGTCCATGATGATTATTCGGTAATTGGTTCCGAATTCTGTGATTTTTTGTCATCTTTGCTTACATACAAAATGATCAATCACTTTGATGAGCATAACTTATTTGATACAATGAATTATAAGAAAATAATGAAAATGTTGGAACGAGCTAAAAAAGTAAATTTACCAAATAAAGGATGGGTATTAAGGAAATTGACGAAAAACCATGAAGAACTTTTAATAAAACTAGATTTAGTTCCTAATGATGATCAAGATGTAAATGAATCTAAAGTACGATCCAGTAAATCAGCATAACAAACGATAGTGAACTATACAATTGGGAAAGTTGTACTTAATTACAAGGCATCTCATGACGAGCTTACCGGAGCATACAATCGCACGGGCTACGATCTGCTGCTTTCCAGCATGGATCTTAAAACAACTTTTATGCTCCTCATTGACGTTGATAACTTCAAAGGCATTAATGACACTTACGGACATGAAACCGGAGACAGAGTTCTGAAGAAAATCGTCGCGGTTCTCAATAAAAACTTTCGTTCCGATGATTATGTTTGCAGACTCGGCGGCGATGAATTTGCGGTGTTTATGGTTCATGCCGAGGAACATCTTCGTGATCTTGTGGCATCAAAGGTCGGTCAGATAAACCGGCAGCTCGCAGACACCTCCGACAGTCTCCCCGGGACATCGATCAGCGTCGGAATAATCCACGGCACCCAGGTAAATAACCGGGAAGATTTGTACAAATGCGCCGATGAGTCCCTTTACGCCATAAAGCGAGACGGTAAAAACGGCTATGCCTTCTATAAAGCGGAAGCATGATTGCTGTAAGGATTGCGGCGGAATGACGGCCGGAGCAATGACTGAGAAGGAATGTCGGTATCAGGCAATCAGCGATAAACCGTCATGTGTCCGCCTGCTTTCTGTCCGGCAATTGGGCAGAACGAAGAGGCCGTTCCGTCTGTTACCCGGAACGGCATAGCTTATTTCCCCGGAAAGTCCGTTTACTTTCTCCCGGCCACCCATTCCAGACCCCAGTGAAAGGCCTTATCCAGGTCGCTGTGTCCGTCGAAACACTGCACGATTTTCCCCACGCTGAAGGTTTCGCTGTTCTGATTTTCCAGAAGCGCCAGCCCGCACATGATTTTCTGCGAGTTGTACTCATCCATCCTGACGATGATGTCTTCGGCTCCCGGGTACCTGATGGTCACCCGGGCATCGGCCTCCTGCCAGTTGGCAATGCCCTCGTAGATGAAGGTGTAGACCAGGATTCTTTTGATGTCGGCCACCCGGTTCCCGTTGATTCTCAGGTTTTCGCCGGCGGCGGATTCTCCGGTGCGGTCATCCCCGTCCAGGGAAATAAAGGGCGGCTGAGACAGCGAGCCGAAGGCGTTTCCCAGAGCCTGCACGGCGCCCTTGCGGCCGTCCCGGAGCTCAAAAAGACAGCCCAGATCCAGGTCGATGCCGGAATTGCCGCCGAACAGCCGGGCCAGAAATCCTTTTTTCTGCGCCGGTCTGGCATTCCAGTTCAGGTTGACCAGAATTTCCCCGAGGCCGGTTTTTTCTGTTTTCTTAAGATTGATGCGCTGTCCCTTCTGAAGGTTAATGGCCATAATGTCCCCCGAATAATTGCGTGCCAAGCACTAGATTTTAAAAAATGTTAGCTTGAATGACAAAACTCCTTCTGGTACAGACTTAAATATAACACACATCAGTATTGAATCAATATCCACACCAAATATAAATGTGACAGAAGAACAATTTTTATACACTGTGCCGCAGATGATCCCCGTTTTCCGGGCTTTGAACGGACGCATCCGCTGGAAGATGCTGTTATTTGCTCCGGAGTCGGTTTTCCGATTTCTTTCCGGTTCGGAACATCTGGCAGCGGTATTGCGATAGCGGTATTCCGATAGTGGTATAATGTGCGGCGTTTTTGAGGCCTCCCGCCGGCGGATCCCGTTTCTGCCGGCTTCGGGACGCTTTTTTCGCATAACGCCAACTGTTAAAAATGAGGTTAAAAATGTCTGTAGCAGAAAAGGGTTTTTCCTTCCTTAAGGAATTTAAAGACTTCGCCATGAAGGGCAACGTTCTCGATATGGCCATCGGTGTGGTAATCGGTACCGCCTTTGGCAAAATCGTTTCTTCCCTGGTATCCGATGTCATCATGCCGCTGGTGGGCATGATCGTGGGCAATGTGGACTTCAAGGATCTGGCCATTACCCTGCAGGATAAGACCGATACTGCCGAAGCTGTGGTTCTGGGCTACGGCGCCTTTATCCAGACCATTGTGGATTTCACCATCATTGCCTTCGCCATCTTCATTTCCATGAAGCTTATCAACAACCTGAAGCGTTCCATCATCAAGGAAGAAAAGGCCGAGGAAGCTCAGGCCGAGCCTTCTGACGAGGTTAAGCTCCTTACCGAGATCCGCGATCTCCTTAAAGAGCAGAAGAAGTAA
This sequence comes from Succinimonas sp., assembly GCF_045225735.1. Classification (NCBI taxonomy): domain Bacteria; kingdom Pseudomonadati; phylum Pseudomonadota; class Gammaproteobacteria; order Aeromonadales; family Succinivibrionaceae; genus Succinimonas; species Succinimonas sp. The sequence continues at coordinate 3,937 of NZ_JBGVBR010000380.1, forward strand.
CAGAAGAAATATTTTTTCTGTTCGTCTTGACGAACTTATAAACAGGTGCTAACATCGCACAAAGCAGTCTGAGAGCGTTGCCTGAGATGGCCGCCTCTGAGACAGCTGACAATCTGAATCTGGGAAGCTCCGGTCAGAAGATGACGGGAGCTTTTTTTATATGGACTTCGGGAGAGTTTTTTGAAAGCTATAGAAGAGAAGATCGCCGAGCTCATTGAGCCGGTTATCAGGGATCTTGGCATCGCGCTCTGGGGCATCCGCATTATCCGGAATCCCAAGAGGACGATCCTGCAGATCTTTATTGACAGGGAAGGCGGCGTTACCGTCGGCGACTGCGAGGAGGTATCCCGGCAGATCAACGGCGTTATCGACGTGGCTGACATTTTCAAGTACAGCTACTATCTGGAGGTGTCCTCTCCGGGGCTTGACAGATTCCTGTTCAATCTGGATCAGGTCAGGGCCTATCTGGGCAGATCCGTATCCCTGGAGCTTAGTCTGCCTGTAGAAAACAGAAGACGCTTCCGGGGGGTTCTTAAGAACATTGATGGCGACATTCTTGAAATTGAAACAGACGGCAAGCTTTATCAGATAGCTTATCCGAATGTGTCAAAGGCTCAGCTTGTTCCGGAATTTTAAGCTAGGGGAATTTAAAGAGGCAGAAAATGGCGAAAGAAATACTTGCAATAGTAGAGGCTTTGTCCAACGAAAAGGCTCTTGATAAGGAAAAGGTTTTTCAGGCTCTTGAAATAGCTCTGGCCACCGCAAGCAAGAAGAAGTGCAATGTGGAAGCCGAGATGAAGGCCGAGATCAACCGGAAGACCGGCGCCGCCATCATCAAGCGCCGCTGGCTGGTGGTAGATGCTCCTGACGGCATTCTGGAAAACCCCTCCCGGGAAATTTCCCTGGAAGCAGCCAGAGTGGACGATCCGGAAATCCGCCCCGGTGATTACGTTGAAGAGATGATTATCGACGAAAACACCAACAAGGACATTATTTTCGACCGCATTACCGCGCAGACCGTAAAGCAGGTGCTCCAGCAGCAGGTGCGGGAGGCCGAGAGACAGCAGGTTATCGATCAGTTCAAGAGTCAGGTAGGCAAGGTTCTTACCGGAACCGTGAAGAAGGCCGGTCATGAAAGAGTGTTCGTGGATCTCGGCAACGGCGCCGAAGCCGTGCTGCAGAGAAAGGACATGCTGCTTCACGATAACTTTTCCTTCGGCGATCACATTCGCGGCGTGCTGTTGCCCATCCGCGAGGATGCCAGCAGAACCAGCTCCCAGTTCCTGGAGCTCAGCCGCACCTCGGTGGAATTCCTGAAGGAGCTCTTAAGCATTGAGGTTCCCGAAATCGCCGAAGGCCAGGTGGAGATCGTCAGCTGCGTCCGGGATCCGGGCTCCCGTTCCAAGGTGGCGGTTAAGGCCAAGGATCGCCGCATTGACGCCAAGGGCGCCTGCGTGGGCATGAAGGGCTCCCGCATCAAGAGCGTCTCCGAGGAGCTCAGCCACGAAAAGGTTGACATCATCTCCTATGACGACGACTTCAACAAGTTTGTGAAGAACGCCATGGAGCCGGCCATGGTTTCCCAGGTCATCGTGGACATGGACACCAACACCATTATCATGGGCGTGGACGAGGAAAACTACAAGCTGGCCATTGGCACCAACGGTCAGAACGTGCGTCTGGCTCAGCGCCTTATTGCCAGAGACGGCCGCGAGATGATGCGCATCAAGGTGATGACTCTGAAGGAAATCGAGCAGAAGAGCGAAAACGAGCATAACACCACCAAGCAGATGTTCATTGACGTTCTTAACATTGATGACGATTTCGCCCAGGGACTGGTGGAGGCCGGCTTTACCAGCATTGAAGAAGTGGCCTACGTGGAGCCTGAAGAGATCATGGCCACGGTTGAGGGCCTGGACGAAGGGATCGTGGCAGAGCTGCAGGATATTGCCCGGCAGTCTCTCAAGAACATTACCACTCCTTCAGGGAACCCCCTGGATGAACAGCTTATTGAGCTTACCGGCACCAACTTCAATCAGGCCCGGGCTTTGGCCGCCAAAGAGATCTGCGATCTTGAAGGGCTGGCCGAGCTTGATTCTGATGAGCTGGCCGATATTCTGCAGATTACCCCGGATCAGGCCGGCAAGCTGATTATGGAAGCTCGTAACAAAACCTGGTTTAAGGATGAAGCCGCAAAGTAAGACAGAAATTCGAGCAGAGGCCGGAGAGCCGGCAGGATGGGACCTCGCCCCGGAGACGAAGAACCGGTTTTTGAGAGGTCTTTCGGTAAGCAACGATTTTTAAAGTGATTTGTAATATGGCAGAAGAGAAAAACAACGGAAAACTTCAGAGGAAGCTGACCCGCAATATCGGATCCAAGGGCGCTTCTTCTCCCAGCGGCGGCATTCGCCGTTCCTATGAGGCTGACGGCACCAAGATTATAGTGAAGGAGAAGCGCAAGTTTACCATCCCCACCTCCGAGGATATCGCCCGGAAGAAGGAGGAGGAAGCCGAAAAGAAGCGTCTTGAGGAGGAAAGCCGTCTCCGCGCCAAGGCCGAGGCTGAAAAGCGCGAAGCTGAAGCCCGCGCCCGCGCCGAAGCCCGGAAGAAGCAGACCGAGGAGGCCCGGAAGAAGGCTCAGGAAGCCAAGGTTCATGAAACTCCTGAAGAGCGGGCCAAGCGCCTGGAGCAGGAAAAGGAAACCATGGAGCTCCGCAAGGCTCAGGAGGAGGAAAGCTCCCGCCGCAATGCCGAGGCTGTGAAGCGGCAGAACGAAGAAGCCATGCGCATCCTGGAAGAAAACCAGAAGCGCTGGGAGGAGGAGGAAGAGGCCCGGGCTCATTCTCAGGACGAGGATGATGACGGCACCTCCCGTTACGTGAAGGAAGCCGAGGAAGAGCAGGAGCGCGAAGAGGAAAACCGCGGCAGAAGACGCGGCGGTCAGGCTCAGCAGAAGAAGATCGGCAAGCGTGACGAAGAGGATCGCGACGATCGCAATGCCCGTCATCCGGCCCAGAAGTTCAGCAGAAAGCAGCTTAAGGGCGCGGCCCGGGCCAATCAGAAGGCTCACGGCTTCAAGAAGCCCGCCGTGCAGATCGCCAGAGATGTGGAAATCGGCGAGACCATTACCGTTTCCGAGCTGGCTGAAAAGATGGCCGTGAAGGCAGCCGAGGTGATCAAGGTGATCATGAAGCTGGGTGACATGGTAACCATCAATCAGGTCATTGATCAGGAAACCGCTCAGGTAGTGGCCGAGGAAATGGGCCATAAGGTCATTATCCGCAAGGAGAACGAGCTGGAGGAACAGGTGCTGTCTGACCGCGATATGGCCAGCCATGCCGAGCCCCGGCCTCCGGTGGTGACCATCATGGGCCACGTTGACCACGGCAAGACCTCGCTTCTGGACTATATCAGAAAGTCCAAGGTAGCCTCCGGAGAAGCCGGCGGCATTACCCAGAAGATCGGCGCCTATCATGTGAAGACCAAGAAGGGCGGCGTTATCACCTTCATTGACACCCCGGGCCATGCGGCCTTTACCGCCATGCGCGCCCGCGGCGCCGCTGCCACTGACATCGTGGTGCTGGTGGTGGCCGCTGACGACGGCGTTATGCCCCAGACCGTGGAAGCCATTCAGCATGCCAAGGCCGGCAATGTGCCCATTGTCGTGGCCATCAACAAGATCGATAAGCCGGACGCCAATCCGGAGCGGGTAACTCAGGAGCTGCTTTCCTACAGCATCGTTCCGGAAGAGCTGGGCGGCGACGTGCAGTTTGTGAAGGTGTCCGCCAAGAGCGGCATCGGCATCGATGAACTGCTGGACGCCATTTCCCTGCAGGCCGAGGTGCTGGAGCTCAAGGCCGTCAAGGACGGCATGGCCACCGGCGTGGTTATCGAATCCCGTCTGGACAAGGGCCGCGGCCCTATCGCCTCCGTGCTGGTCAAGCAGGGCACTCTTAACGTGGGAGACATTGTGCTCTGCGGCATGGAGTACGGCAAGGTGCGCGCCCTCAGAAACGAGCTGGGACAGGCGGTTAAGAGCGCCGGCCCTTCCATTCCGGTGGAGGTGCTGGGTCTTTCCGGCGTTCCGGTGGCCGGTGACCAGTGCACCGTTGTGCGTGATGAAAAGAAGGCCCGCGAAGTGGCCAACTACCGCCAGGGCAAGTTCCGCGATGTGAAGATCGCCCGGGAGCAGAAGCTCAAGCTGGAGAACATGTTCAAAGAAGGCACTGAGAACGAGCTTAACATCGTGCTCAAGGCCGATGTGCAGGGTTCTGTGGAGGCCATCAGCGACTCTCTCATCAAGCTGGGCACCGATGAAGTCAAGGTCAGCATTGTGTACAAGGGCGTGGGCGGCATTACCGAAACCGATGCCACGCTGGCTGCCGCTTCCAATGCCATTATTTTGGGCTTCAATGTCCGCGCCGATTCCAGCGCCCGCCGCTTCATTGACGGAAACAGCATCGATGTCCGCTACTACAGCGTGATCTACGATCTTATTGATGATGTGAAGAAGGCCCTGAGCGGCATGCTGGGATCTGAAATCAAGCAGCAGATCATCGGCATGGCCGAGGTGAGACAGGTGTTCCGGCATCCCAAGTTCGGCCAGATCGCCGGCTGTATGGTTACCGAGGGCACTGTCAAGCGCTCCGCTCCCATCCGGGTGCTGCGTGACAACGTGGTTATTTTCACGGGCGAGCTGGATTCCCTCCGCCGCTTCAAGGATGACGTAGCCGAGGTGAAAAGCGGCAACGAATGCGGCATCTGCGTGAAGAACTACCAGGATGTGAAGGAAGGCGACCAGATCGAGGTGTTCGAGAACATCGAGGTCAAGCGCACCCTTGAATAAAGCAGCTTGTTTTGTAAGTAAATCCGTTATTTTAAGTAACCGTTATATGCTGAGAGATTCCTTCCGGGGCTGAGTTCCCGGAGGATCGTGATAATAAGAAGGGGCCATAGGCCCCTTTGGAGTCTGTTTTTTCAATTAACTGAAAGAGAAGATAATTAATGGCAAAAGAATACAGCCGGGCTCAGCGGGTGGCTGAGCAGATGAAAAAAGAGGTAGCCGGCATTATCATGCGGGAAATGAAGGATCCCCGGGTGAAGATGGCTACGGTGAGCGATGTCTGGGTTTCCGGCGACCTCAAGTATGCAAAGATCTACGTAACCTTTCTGGACAATGACCCCGCCGCGGTGACCAAGGGGATCCGGATCCTGAACAGGGCTCGGGGCTTCTTCCGCACCATGATCGGTCAGGCCATGCAGCTTCGCATGGTACCGGAGGTCAGCTTTCTTTATGACAAGTCTCTGGAGGAAGGCTTCCGGATGTCCGGTCTGATTACCGAGGCCGTGCGGCATGATGCCGAGCTCCGGGAGGAATCCGGACCGAATGATGACAGCGCGGATGATGACAATATAAGTCAGGATAACAGCAGTGAGGTAGCAGAAAACAGCGATGCCACGACGAAATAAGAGGGAGATAGACGGCGTTCTTCTCCTTAACAAGCCCCGGGGAATTACCTCCAATGATGCCATGATCCGGATCCGAGGAATTTATCATGCGCAGAAGGGCGGTCATACCGGAGCTCTTGACCCTCTGGCCACGGGAATGCTGCCCATCTGCCTGGGGGAGGCTACCAAGTTTTCTCAGTTTTTGCTGGATGCGGACAAGACCTACCGCGTTAATGCCTGCTTCGGGATCCGCACGGATACCAGCGATTCAGACGGCAAAGTCGTGGCCCGCTCCCGGGTGAATTTCAAAGAGGCGGATCTGCTGGCGGCTCTGGATAAATTCCGGGGCAAGCAAAAGCAGGTGCCCAGCATGTATTCTGCTCTCAAGTATCAGGGCCGGCACTATTACGATTATGCCCGGGCCGGCATTGAGATCCCCCGGGAAGCCCGGGACATCGTGATCTATGATCTCAGGCTCCTGTCCTTTGACGGCGTCAATGCCCTGATGGAGGTGCGGTGCTCCAAGGGCACCTATATTCGTACCCTGGTGGACGACCTGGGAGAATATCTGGGCTCCGGTGCTCATGTGACCATGCTGGACCGGCTGCAGGTGGCGGACTATCCCCGGGAAAGAATGGTTTCCTTCGAGGATCTGGACAGAATCCTTAATGATTCCCACAGCGAAGGGCATACCGCTTTTGCAGCCCTGGATGCTCTCCTGCTGCCTCCTGACACCGCGGTAAAACGGCTCCCGGAGATCTTTCTCAACGAGGAACAGGGGAGACGCATTATGCTGGGGCAAAGGATCAAGGTGCGGCCGGTTAACATGCTCACCACGGATCTCCAGCCTATCCGCATTTACATCAAGGGCGGCGAAGGCGATCCCGTATTTGCCGGTGTGGGGGATATCCGTTATGACCTTCTGGCTCCGAAGCGCCTCATGACCGGGGTTAAAATGGATCTCACGGATTTTCTCCGGGAGGACGGCTCGGTAGCCAATCCCATGGAGCCGGCTCCGGAATAATCGGTTATTATTGTCCGGCGCTGCGCCGCCGCAGAAAATGAGAAGGGGATTCCCGCGGGGATCCCCTTTCGCATTTTATGCCGTACCGTGCGCCAGAAGCCTGGCGACAGTTTCCAGATGCTGCTCCAGCCGGCCCCGCAAAAACGTCATGACGCCAGTTAAGGACTGCACCTCCTTGCGGGGGCTCCTGTTGAATTCCGGGCGGGGCTTAAGCTCTTTCAGAACCTTCAGGGTCAGGCCGGACAGCGCCTCGCAGTTTCTGAGATAGTTTCTGTTCTTTATTTGCAGCTGATCCCGGCCATAATCCAGATCGAGGCGCCAGGGTCGCTGGTTTGCTGTTCCCCGGTGTTCCCTAAGAGCCCGATCCCCTAAAGCGGCAATACCGGTATTATCAAAGGACAGAGACGATACAAAAAACTCTGTCAGAGGTTCTCCCTCAGCCTTTTGGTTCTTACCGTAACTCGCGGTAATGCTCATAAAAAGCGTCTTGCAGTCCTTCTTCCATTCCCCGAAGGCGGTCTTGTTTTTGACTGCGCTTATGGGAAGCGCCGTCACGGTTCTCTCTTCGATTATTCCGGTGCCGAGTTCTGTTTCAGATTCATGAGCTTCTCCGCATTCCCGGACCAGAAGGGGATCGCGAAAGGCGTTCTGGATGGACTTGAGTAACGATTTTTGGTTATCCTTAACGGCTATAACATAGTCCCCGCCCTGTCTCATGATGGCTTCCGCCACGCTTCTCGTTGCGCCGAGAGCGGCAGCGGTTACGACAGTTCCTGCAAGGTCAAGCATCTCAATTGCGCGGATGCAGGTCTTGTTTGCAATATCCCGGGGTGAGATTTCGTTCATTCCCAATGACAGGCCATGGACTGAATCAGACAGAGTTATATAGAACAGCTCCTGAGGGAAATTCTTATCATCATTGGCAGCTTCCGGAAATTCCTGTCCGGAGTCAGGCGCCGCTGCTCCCTACTGTTCTGTCAGAACCCGGGAAAACCGGCTCAGGATGTCCTTTAAATCATCCGCCGTGATCAGGCTTAAGATACGGTTTATCGTATCGCAGGAGATCCGGTGATCCGGGAAGTTCGGGATCAGCTTCTTCAGGTTTTCCAAATTAATGTCCCAAAACAATTCCGCCTTCCCGGCTGAATCAAATCCGCACAGCCAGGCCGGCATGATGGCAAATAACGTCGGCGCTAACGGGTAACGAATATTTTCAGGAGATCCGGAGTCCTTTGCTTCTGTTAATTCGCTCATCTCGGTTATAGCATCTGATAACATAATTTTTGCCCTTGATTTAGGATGAGGGGAGGTGATCTTATCTTGCGTCACAAGAAAGGGTTCCCGTAGGAACCCCTTCGCATTCATAAGCCGCAAACACTATTACATAAACATGGCGTTGATCTTCTGGAAATAGGATCCCCAGAGCGCCGGATCCGAGATGTACTTCCATTCCGGAGAGTTTTTCATATTGTCGATTTTGTCCGTGGCTTCCTTGAGACGATCCTTCAGGTTACGCAGCAGGCTCAGGAGATTCTCTTCGGTTTCGTCGGCCTTGGGGAATTCCACGGGCTTTTCAATAGCCTGATCCAGAAGAATGTTCATTTTGTCAAAGTAACAGTTTTCCCAGCAGGTGACCAAGGAATCCCTTATGGTATGAAAAAATTCTTCATCCTCCGGAGCGATCAGGGGCGCGTGGGTGCGGGCCACGCCGGCAGCGCACTGAGAGTTCAGGAGCTGACTCTGAATGGGGTTCAGCTTCTTCCTTTCCCCGATGGCCTTCATGGCCGAGGTGGCGGAGCGGTTGGCATCGGTCAGATTGACGTAGCAGAAGCTTTTGGTTTCCTCGGCGTCCTTCTTCATGGCGGTAAGCCGGGGCATTTTGACGGTCTTAAGCTCGTTAACGGCGCTTTCCTGATCGGTGATCTTAGTGTGGAGCTCCTCCATCTTTTTGGTAAGATCGCCGCTGGCATTCTGATCCGCGCAGTTCTTTAAATTATCCTCAAGAACGGCGTATTCTTCCCGGAGCCTGTCCAGTTCCTGAGTGAGTCTGTTCAGCTCTCCCTGAGCAACGGTGAACTCCAGCGTGATCTTGCCGGCTTCCTGAGAGGCCTGATCATACTGATCCTGCATGGCCTGAGCCTTGGCATTGGATTCTCTTATCAGTCTTTCCTGTTCGAAGCGTCTCTTCATAAAGAACATGGAGGCGAATTCGTTTTCCCGGGAGATAAGCTCCATGATCAAAAGGTGGGCATCAATGAGCAGAAAACGGCGGTTGCGATCAGGGGCGTTCAGGAGATATGTCCGGAGGTTTTTCTTGATGAGGGAAAAGCCGGTGATGAGGGCGGCGAAATCACGTTTCCGGTAAAGATCAAACAGATCCGGAAGATCCTCCGGGCAGTCCTGCTTGTTTCTTTCGGTAAAGTCCTGAATAGCGAGAATTTCCTTTTCGATAAAGCTGTCTTTGAAGATGTCGTTAATGTTGCTCATATTGCTGCATCCCTGCAATCCCTGCATCTGTTGTCGTCCGGACGTGATCCCGGTTAAGGAGGTCAGACCGCAACCATTACCCGGTAAGATTTTGGCACGGGAGGAGGCCTGATGTCTATGCGGAGAAGGGCATTTTGGGAAGTATGACAAAGTATTAAGCTAAAAACCGGCTCGTAAAGCGGCATTGCGGCGCCGGAATCGTTCTCGAACTGTTACGGAGCCGGGGCAAAAATGGCGGAATTGGCCCTTTGGGGATTTTTTATTCCCTTTTGTCGTCCCCATGATCCGGGAAAACGTCTTTTTGCCATTCCGGTTTGCTCAGCCGGTGGTCAGATCCCGCCGTGACCCGGATATGTGCTTTACTGGCGTATGGTTTAATGAATTTTATAAGATTCACGTGATTGATGCTTTCCCAGACGCGGCGGATCTCCCGGATGACATCAGGTTCCGTCAGGCCGGCGTATCTGGAAAAGAAGCTTTGCGGGGAGCCCCGGTTATTTCTGATAATGCTGAGGCAGCGTTCCCGGTGCCAGCTTTCTGCCAGAGGCTCCGGAACGTCAATGTAGATTGAAAGGTCGGCATAGTCCAGAGGGGCCCTGATGCCCGGAACGCCGTATTCCTCTGCCGCCGCCAGGAGGTTCACCCCCTCGAAGATCATAATATCGGTGTCTCGGGGGATTAGCTGCCAGTCATCCGGAAGCCGGTCGTAGACCTTATGGGAATACCGGGGAGCCCGGATGTCCGCGGCTGCGGCTCTGACTTCCTTAAGAAACTCCTCCATGTATTTCGCGTCATAGGATACCGGGAATCCCTTCTGATCCATAAGATTATGCTCCTGAAGCCAGGCGGAGGGGTAAATAAAGCCGTCGCTGGATACCGTTTCCGTCCGGAGTCCGATGGCGCCCAGCAGCCTTTTCAGCATGAGGGCGGCGGAGGTTTTTCCGGAACTGACTCCTCCTGCGATTATGACGATAAATACTCCGGAACCCTCCTTCTTAGCGCGGAATTCCTGAAATTTCCGGAGGACAAGAGCGGCCAGGGGAAACAGGCTTTCTCTGATAAAGTCAGCGGTGAGACGGAGTCCCTCCGGG
>NZ_JBGVBR010000381.1:0-3655 GCF_045225735.1 Succinimonas sp.
TTGCGATTCGCTGACACTTGCCGCCGGCGGTCGTGTTCGGGACTTTCACCCCATAGGTACAGAACATGCCGGGCGCGCGCAAAAAAAGGGAGCCCTGGCTATATCAGGACTCCCGCTTCTTGCTGATCCGAAAACCGGATTTTCAGAAGGGACTATTCAAGATACTTGAAGTCAATGGCCAGGATCTTCTCGCGCCACTCAGCAGGACCGTTCACATGAACGTTGCTGCCTTCGGAATCCACTGCTACCATGACCGGCATATCCTCTACCTCAAACTCGTAAACGGCTTCCATGCCCAGTTCCGGGAATGCCAGCACCCGGGCCTTCTTAATGGCCTTGGATACCAGGTAGGCGGCGCCGCCCACAGCCATGAGATAAACAGCCTTGTGCTTCTTGATGGAGGCAACTGCGGCCGGACCGCGATCCGCCTTGCCGATCATGCCGAAAAGGCCGGTTTTGCTGAGCATGGTTTCCACGAACTTATCCATTCTGGTGGAGGTGGTGGGGCCGGCCGGGCCGACTACCTCATCGCGTACCGGATCCACCGGTCCCACGTAGTAGATAAACTTGCCATGGAAGTCCACGCCGTCGGGAAGAGGCTTGCCCTCGGCAATGAGGTCGCAGATCTTCTTGTGAGCGGCATCGCGGCCGGTAAGAATGGTACCGCTGAGGAGCAGGGTTTCGCCGCTCTTCCAGGTGGCCATCTCTTCCTTGGTTACGGTGTCCAGGTTCACTCTTCTGGCATTGTCGCTGCCCCCCACCTTGATATCCGGCCATTCGTCCAGAGACGGCGGCACCAGATTAACCGGGCCGGAGCCGTCCAGCTCGAAGGAGACATGTCTCGTGGCGGCGCAGTTGGGGATCATGCATACCGGCTTGGAGGCGGCATGAGTGGGGAAGCTCTTGATCTTCACATCCATAACGGTGGTAAGGCCGCCCAGTCCCTGAGCTCCGATGCCCAGACGGTTAACCTTGTCGTAAATGCTGAGACGGAGCTTTTCCTCGGCGGTTTCCGCGCCCTTCTTAATCAGGTCATCGATGTCAATGGGCTCCATCAGGGCTTCCTTGGCCATAAGGGCGGCCTTTTCAGCGGTGCCGCCGATGCCGATGCCCAGCATGCCCGGAGGACACCAGCCGGCGCCCATGTGGGGGAGCTGCTCCAGCACCCAGTCTTCAATGGAATCGGAAGGATTGAGCATGGCCATCTTGGTCTTGTTCTCAGACCCGCCTCCCTTGGCGGCAATCTCCACGATAACCTTGTCGCCCTCGATAATTTCCACATGGGTAACGGCGGGAGTGTTGTCTTTGGTGTTCACCCGGCTTCCGGCAGGATCCTTAAGCACGCTCTTCCGGAGGGGGTTGTCCGGGCAGCAGTAGGCTCTCCGGCAGCCCTCATTTACCATCTCCGGCACCAGCATGTCTCCCTCGAAGGTGACGTTGCGGCCGATCTTCACAAAGCAGGTAACAATGCCGGTATCCTGGCAGAGGGGACGATGGCCCTCGGCGCACATTTTGGAGTTCACCAGAATCTGGGCGATGGCTGATTTGGCAGCCGGATTCTGCTCTCTCTCGTAAGCTTTTTTCAGGCCCCTGACAAAGTCCAGCGGATGGTAATAGGAAATGTACTGCAGAGCGTCATAGATGGAATCTATAAAGTCCTGCTGTTTGATTACAGTCATTAGGATGCTCCTGTTAAAATACTCGCTTAAATTGCAGGGAGGGAGAAATCCGCCCTGTCAGTGTTATTATCACGACGCCCGGCGCCGGCGTTCGGAAAAAAAATCCCCGAAGCGGAACTGCCAAAGCTGAAAATATTTCTCATTATAGCACGGCCCGCCCGCCCCTCGCGTCCGGAAAAGTTTTTTAAGCTGATTCTACGCCGGCACTCACAGGTTGACTGATTTTCTCCGGATCCTTGCCAAAAACGCGGAACTGCGCCATGGGGGAGATTTTTTTCAGGAAAGAAGCTGAAAGAATCAGGAAAGGGGCCGGAAGGATGCCGGCAGGCGGCGAGTTTTTTTGCGGTTCAGTCAAAATTAGAGCACGACAAAAACAACCGCCGCGTTAACCTGTGATAAAATCGGGACAGCATTTTCCCGGAATGATTCATCCGGCATCCGTAATAGCAGCAGAAGGATGAACAGGAAACAGCCCGGTTTGCGCGCCGCGCGGGGTAAGGGCCCAGGGATGCGTTTCCTGCTCGAGAGGTGTTCAGCATGTTTTTTGCCATTACTATATTCATTATCATATTGCTGGTCTTTGTGATCATTGCCTATATGCTGTACAGTGATTACCAGGTTCAGCAGGAAATGGACAAAAAGCTCCTCATTTCCCGGCAGAAAAACATCATTGATGAAACCGACGACATCCTGATGAACGTCACCCAGATCCCCTTCTCCAACCGGATGATCGTTATTCTGCAGAACCGCATTCTGAGCTCTCTCCAGATCATCGCCACGGTGCAGAACAGCATTCAGGTGCAGCAGCGCATCAATGACATGTCATCTCAGATAGAGATCACCAAAACCTCCCCCTCCCGGGATACCCAGTTTGCTCCGCCCGCCAATGCCGATCAGTCCCTGAAAATGATCCGCACCATGCGCCGCCTCCGGCAGATCCTCCGCAAGGAATTCAACCGGGGCCGGATCTCCAAAAACGATTTCGTGGACGAGGACAAGGTGCTGGAGATCAACATCTACAAGATCCAGTTCAGCAACCTCATGAATAATATCGAGGAAGCCCTGACCAACAACCAGAACGGCACGGCCCGGGATCTTATCAAGGGCGGGCTGGGCTCTCTCAATAAGCTGCAGTTCCGGGATTCCTGGCTGGATGGCGTCAAGAATCATCTGGAAGAAATTCTGGCCCGCATTAACTCCGAGGCGGAAAAGAGGCTCGAGCAGGAAATGGCCAACGAAAAAGCCAAAGAAAGCGACATCGATATTCTCTTCATGCCCAAGAAAAAGTGGTAACTTCAGTCTCCGGCGCTGTCCGGAGCCGCGGGAGACGGATCCCGCCGGCGCTCCTGACCTCAGCCTTAATCTTAATCCCCTGCTCCGGTTTTTGCCGCCGGCGTATCCGGCATAGCGGGAAGGCCGCATGAGCGCAAACACCTTACCGGGACATGCGGCAGCCCTGTTCACTACCACCGTCTGGGGCATTACCTACGTTTCCACCAAGTATCTCGTAGCCAGCTTTGATCCCGCGGAAATCCTCCTCGTCCGGCTCATTATTGCTGTCATCCTGCTCAGTCTGGCCGGAGCCCCCGCCGTAACCAGCCGCCCCGGAGAGGAAAAGTACTTCGCTCTGGCGGGACTCACCGGGATCTGCCTGTACTTCATGCTGGAAAATACCGCCCTCACTATCACCAGTGCCTCCCATGTGGGGATCATTGTCTCCGCGGCTCCGCTTTTTACCGCCCTTCTGGCGCTCCCGGTATACCACGACCGCCAGGTGCTCTCCTGGGGCTTTATCTCAGGCTTTGTCATTTCCATGACGGGCATTGTCATGCTCAGCGCGGGAGACTCGGATCTCACCGTGAGTCCCGCCGGAGATCTCATGACCGTGGCCGCCTGCATCTCCTGGGCGGTATACTCCCTCACCATCAAGAAGCTCACCTCCCTGGGGTACGGCAGCCTGACCATTACCCGCCGCG
>NZ_JBGVBR010000382.1:0-19312 GCF_045225735.1 Succinimonas sp.
TAGAGGATGTACCGAAATAACAGTTTAAATTAACAAAAGCAACAGTTTAGATTAATTTATAACAACAGTTTTATTTAACAAAGTACATGACCTCGTAGGTTCTCTGGTAGCCGGCTTTGGCTTCGGCCTTGACTTCGGCAATATCGGCATCTCCCGCCTTGAAACCGCCCTCGGCAAATAACTTGCCCCCCAGGGACGCTCCCATGACAAAGTGGTATTTGCCGTCTCCGTCGATTTCCACCTGAAGATCCAGGCCGTCGGTAAGAGCGATGCCCGCCTTAAGCTTCAAGGTATCGTCGTCTGTTCCGGGAATCCTGGGAGCCAGTCCCACCCCGATGGAAAACTCTCCCTTGATGTTATGAACAATGGCGGAGCCGCTGTCCAGGGATTCCAGCATGGATTTGGCCAGATGGCGGGTTTCCCCGGCGGTCTTCCGGGAAAGAGCCCGGGCGGCGGATTTAACCGCCGTGGTCTTGGAAAGCCCCTTGAACATGTTCAGAAGCTTCATGTTCTTCATGGCGCGGCCGATTTTCTTGATGCCGGCCCAGATCCGGGATGATTTTCCGGTATCCCGGCCGTAGATGTCAGACTCCACGGCTCCCAGGACGATATTGCGAAGGGTGTTCTCGTCCAGAGCCGCAAAATCCTTCTTAAGCTCGTTAACCGCTTGGTCAATAAGCTGATTCTTGGTCAGCTTGCCCTTGCCCTCGTCGCTGAGAAAGGCCTTCTTCATGTCGGCAATGGTTTTAAAGCCGTTCTCGTAAGCGGTCTTCCGGAGAGCCCGATCCACCATGAGAGAGGCAAAGCGATTCTGCTTCACCGCCTGATCCAGGGAAGCGCATTTGGTCAGGCTGAACTCCTTGAGGCTCTCCATCATGCTGTTCACGAAGAAAATGTTGTCCCGGCTGTAGATGCTGACATTGTCAACCACATCCCGGAACACCGGGTTATTGGATTTGGCCAGAGATTTTTTGAAAAGTCCCCGGATATCCTTTGCCACGGTTTCCGTAATGCTGTGGCGGGGATCCAGAAGCACCTCATGCTCATTGTGGGGAACAAGCATGGTCACCGCCCGGGCGATATTCAGGGTCTTGTCCCCGGCCAGCTCCGCATTCACCTTGCGGATAAGATCGCTCATGATGTCCCGGGAGGTTCTGGCGGTGGTTTTGAATTCCCTGACCGCTTCGGCCACGGCGGCCTTGATGGCCTGGCACTTGGCCTTGCCGGCTTCCTTGTCCTTCACAAAGATATTGTTCTCCGGATCGAACATCTTCTCGGTGATATTGAGATTTCCGAGCATCTCCATCCTTTGAGTTCTGCCGATGCTTTCCTTTCCGAGACAGTAATCCCGGAGATCGGAAAGGAGGTAATCCTTCCGGTCCAGCACCTCAAATTCGTCCCGGTGCTGGTACTGCGCCTTATAGACGGTTTTGGCGCCGGTAATCATATTCAGGGCGGCAGTGATGTCCTTCTTCTTAAGAGCGACCCTGCCTATATCAGCGGCGGTCAGCATGGCGGTCTTGTCAGCGGCCCGGGCGATGGCCTTCTGCATTTTGGCAAAAAACCGAAAGGCGTCCTTGTAGTCCGGAGAGGTCATCACTGATTCCGGAGCCTCTGAAAGAGCCCGGCGGATCTTGTCGGTACTGGCGGGGTTCAGGAAATCGGATCCCCTGAGTCCCAGGAAGGTTTTGCCCTCGGGAATGAAGTCGGTGACCGAGGCTGCTCTGATCTGATTCAGGAAGGACACCAGATAGCCGATTTCCTTGCCTCCTCTGATGCCGTCCGTGTTCACCAGGAGCTCCTCCACGCTGGACACCGGACGGAGGCCGTTCTTGCCGGCGTTTATATTGTTAAGATCGGCAAGATCCTGCAAATTAAGGGCGTTGATGTCGTTTCTGCGGTTTTCGATTTCGGCGCGGTTTTCATTTTCGATCTGCTTTACCAAAGCGCCTTCGCCGGCGAGATAAAGCTCCGTGAGCCGGGGGAGATTGCTGCGGAACCATTCCAGACGGTCAGCCGGGGTTTCCTGGGCCTCATAGCTCTGACTCAGGGCGGGATCGCTCTCGAAGGCTCTTTTAAGATCGATGTTAAGAGCCTGGGCCACCCGGTCTGCCAGATGCACCGCCGGAAGCTTCCTGGCGGCCTCCAGAAAATCGCTGTTGGCGCAGAGAATGTTGAAGCTGGTGATAAAGCCGCCCGCGGACATGTCATCCATTCTCACGTTCAGGGGATCAAAGCCCTCGTAGCGGGAAATGTCCACCGGCTTTTCCGGAGAGGTTTCGCCTCTGTCGGCAATGCCCATGGCCCTGCGGAATTCGGCATTATCCCGGAAGCCGCCCCCGAAGGTCTCCTGGGAGTCCGCGGCGTGCTCGGCCCGGAACTGGTGATAGGCGGCTCTCAGGATAAAGCTTTCCATATTCCGGAAGGTCATCTTTCCGCCATGCTCGCTCATGATTCTCTTAAGCTCGTCCCCGGGATTGCAGACCGCCTGGTAGGCCTTTTTCAGATTATCCAGGCTGATGGAGCCCGGAGTAAGGGGGCCGTTTGCGATATCAAGGCCGGAAAGCACCGAGGACAGACACTCGAACACATCCTGAGTGAGCTCCAGCTTCTGGGGGAGATGCTCCAGAATGATTTTCTGGGAATCTGACATGCGCTCAGGGCTGATGCCCTTGATAAGGGACAGGAGAAGAGAGCTGTCATCGTTGAGATGGGGATCGAACACCTTGGCGGCAAAGCTGTTAATGGCGGATCTGAAATCCTGGTCGGAAATGCTGCCCGACTTCGCGTCGGAAATTTTAAAGTACAGCTTAAGAGCGTCCCTGTCTCCGATAAACTCCCCGAAGAGATCCGCCGAAAAGCCCAGGGAATCCAGAAGCTTCAGGGTCTCCTGGGGATGCTGCTTCATAAGATCGATGCTCCCCCGTTCCCGGGATCCCGGAGCATAAAGATCCCGGAGACCGTCCAGAACGTTTCCGATCAGGGTTTCGTATTTTCTGGCGCCGGAAAACAGCAGCTTCTGATCCTCGGGGGTGAGCTTAGCATCGGACTCCGCCCTGATGCTCCGGAACTCCTTCAGGATATCCGCAGCCTCGGCCAGAAAGGTTTTTTCCTGCTCCGGGGTAGCGGTGATCCCCGCATTCCTGATGCTGCTGTTAAGCTCCTGAAGACGGTTTTCCGCAAGATCCAGGGAGGCATTCAGGGAGATCCGGGCGGTTTCCGAGTATTCCCGGAGGAGAGCCCGGTATTCCGGGCTGTCCTCCGTCATGTCCCTGACAGAGGCTTCGCCGGAATCAATTTTGCGGGCCAGATCCTCCGGAGATACCGGGGAGCCGTTAATCAGCTTGCCGATATCCTCCTCCTGAGAGGGGAGAACGTGTCCCAGCCCGAAAATATTCCCCGGGTTTTCCAGAGTGATCTTCGGGCTGCCGCTATTGCGGTACTGCATCAGGGCAGCCACCCGGGACTGGGTGTCCGCCATGCCGGCATAAAAGCTCTTTATCCCGTTCAGGAGAGACTCCTGCTTCTCTGACAGCGCTCCCCCGGGGGCCTTCCGGGCCAGATCGGCAAAGACCCGATCCAGCTCCGCCCGGCCGGCGGCGGGATTTTTGGCGTATTCTCCCCTGATAACGGCCGTAAGCGTCCGGTTAAGATCTTCGGCGAGAGCCTTCTGGCCTCCGGCGAGATTCCGGGGCTCCTTCCCGAACACCTGCAGAACCGCCATCCTTACCGTGAGATTTTTAAGGAGAGTTTCGGAATGTCTGAGATCCTCGGTTTTGCGGAACAGGCATTTTTTGTCGCCTTCTTCGGTGTTTTCGGTATGGCTGAGAAACTCCTTAACCAGACCGTTCATATCCAGTTCGTTTTTGTTCTGGGCGAAAAAGCTTTTGATTTCGGAGAATTTCAGGGACATTCTGGGAGAAAGCACCGGGTTCGGGGCTCCCCCGGCATTAATCCGGCTTCCGGCAATGCTTCCGGAAGCGCTGCCGCTCCCGATAGCAGCCTGCCGGTTTGCGGCGGGATTTGCCGGGCCGCTGCCGCTGACGGCTGCTATGCTGCTGTTTATATTGTTATTTATGCTGTTATGGATGTTTGCGGTCATGAGGCGCCTCCGGGGCTTTATAAATCTGTTTAAACGGTCTTCCTGCCGCTCTCGGGGCGGCCTGAGATAAAGCCGCCTGCAGCGGCAAATGATCGTCATGCGAATTAAAAACGCATGATGCGGAGATTGGTTTCAGAAAACCGGGAAAAAGTTGCAGAAATATTACACAGATCCCAAAATTCTGCCGGAAGCGCCCCCTTCGTGATTCGGGAAACCCCGGCGAATTACACGGAGCCGTCTCGCAGGAAGCCGTCCTGCGATAATCCCCCGCTTCAGGATGACGGGTATTTAAGGACAGGGACGTTTTCAGAAAATCCGGAAAAGTTTCATACCGTTTCAGAAAACCTCCCAAAGCTTTCCGATAAGGATTAACAGCATTTTTCAGATGTGAACCGCTGCAAAAAATCCGGCGTAACCTTAAATGCGTGAAAACGTATACAGAATGAGGAGCGTCATCAATGGTAGAATTGAGGGAACGGCTTTTTAAAAGCCGTTCCCTCCGGACGTTCTCGCCGGAGCCCTTCCTGCCGGATCTGAAAAGACATCAGCGCAGGATCCGGAAAGCATCTTTAGCCCTTGCAGGCAGAGAGACGCAGAAATATTTACTATAAGCAAGGAGAACGGCTCATGATTCAGAATCCCTCCTCGGAATTCGTTCCGGCAGCGGACACCATGGAATTCGCCGCGAGAGGCGATCTCCCCGAAAAGCTGAAAAACGCTTCTCCCGAAAGCATTGCCCGCTTCAGGGAGGCTCTTTCCCGAAAAGATGACCAAAGCCCGGGAGGCAGCGGCAGCCTGGCAGATGACGGCGCCGATCCCGCGGATGGCGACAGCGCTGCCGGACGGCAGAATTTCCGGGAGCGCCCCGGTTACTCCGGAGAAAGCCGCTATGACTATGGGCAAAACCGCGGCGGTTACCAGGACGCCGCCCCCCTGAATAACAGCGCCCCGGGCCGCGGCAATGAAAGCCCGTATCCCTTTGCCGGCGGCGCTGAAGCAGGCCGGCAGGATTCCTCTTTCAACCCCGGCGCTGACTCCTTTGCTCCGGCGGGAGAAATCAGAGAACCGACCGGGCAGGATCTGACCGGGCGTCTTTATGGCAGCGCTGAAACGAGCCCCCGGGATCCCTTTATGAACCCCGGCGCGGGCTCCTTTGCTCCGGCGGGAGAAAACGAAGCTCCCGCCGGTCAGGAAATACCGGGCGGGATTTCCGGCAATGCCGCAGCAGCCCCCCGGGATCCCTTCATGAACCCCGGCGCGGGCTCCTTTGCTCCGGCGGGGGAAATCAGGGAACCTGATGGTCAGGGAATGCCCGGAGGTTTTTCCGGCAATGACGCAGCAGGCCTCCGGGATCTCTTCATGAACCCCGGCGCGGGCTCCTTTGCTCCGGCGGGAGAAAACGAATCGCCCGCCGGTCAGGAAATACCGGGCGGGATTTCCGGCAATGCCGCAGCAGCCCCCCGGGATCCCCTTATTAACCCCGGTGCGGGATCTTTTGCTCCCCCGGGAGAAAACGGAGGACAGGCGGATATGACCAGCAAGATTTCCGACAGCGCCGGAAGAGAGTCCCGTTACGGTTTTGCCGGGAACCAGGCAGAAGGAGCCCGGGCTCCGGACGGCGCCGCCAGAGCCGAAGGCCGCGGGGAAATGTTCCGGGAAACCCAGAGCTTCCGTTCCTTCGCGGGATCATTTCCGGACTATTCCCGGGGAGAACCGCCCCGGAGACAGGTTTCGGAGCTTTCCGACATCTTCTCGGCCGCCTTTGCGGGACGTACCGACGCTCCTGTTTCTTCTCAGGGAAGTCCGGCCATGGAGGCACCCGCCCCGGCGGCCCCGCCTTCGGACGCCGCCGCCCGGGAGGAGATCATGAAGCTCGCGGATACCCTGGTGGAAAAAATTCTGGTTTCCGATCCGCAGAGCACCGCCGGCAATCAGGTCATGATCAAGATGAGCGCCCAGAGTCAGCTCTCCGGCACGGAAATTCTGCTGACCCGCAGCAACGACGGCACTCTGGCCGTGGTGATCAACTCCGCCAATGACAATCAGTACCGGAAGCTGAACGAAGCCCGGGAGCGGCTGGAGGCCTCCCTGAAAAAGCTGGAACGGGGCTCCTTCACCGTTACGGTAAATCCGCCGGCGGAAGAGGCATCCGAATTATCAGGAACAACGGCCTGATTATGACGCTGCCGGAAAACCCGGAAAAAACTCAGGGCACCAAAACCTGATTCCTGATAAAATTTCCGGAGTTATTCATTTTTTTGCAGGAAACCGGATCTCCGGACTCCTGCTCCCCGGATAAGGCTTGAAAGTGATCAATATCAGCACACAGAAGGCAGCTCTGATTAATGCTCTGGTTCCCCGGATAAACCGGGACGTGATAGACCTGAACACCGGCGAGGACAGCATTGAGATCCGCGCTGCCGGGACGCCCCTCATTATTTTTAACTCCGATCTGGCCGAATACGCTCTGGCTCCCCTGAACCTTGACTACATAAAAACGGAAATCAGCGATCCCGGCGTTATCGGCAATCTCCCTCCCGAAATTCTGGCCGCGGCGCTGGAAAGCCGGCTGAGCGACCTGATTGCAGCCCTGGGAACTCAGGTGAACAGCAGCATTTCCGTTACCGCCTACGATAAGGCGGAAAACGCCGCCCGCTTCCGGGATTATCTGGACTTTACCCTGAAGTTTCCCCCGGAATCCGGAGAACAGGATCTGCCCCTGAGACTGTTTTTTAAGAACGAATCCGGCATGAGCTCCTTTATCGGCAAGATCCGCCAGCTTCCGGTCATCGCCCCGCTGGATCCCGATTCCGTGCTGCTTAAGCTGGAGGTTTGCGCGGGGTTTCAGACTCTCACCCTGGGAGAACTCCGCTCGCTGGAAGCCGGAGATGTGATTATTCTGGACTCCTGCTTTCTTAAGGATAAGAGGGTCACCCTTCTTTCGGATCTCATGCGCTGTTATGCTATACTGAACGAGGACGAAAGCGCCGTTACCGTATGCGAAGACGGCATCATCTGGGCAAACAGGGAGAGCCAAAAGGAGAATAATGCCATGGCTGACAATGAAAACGGCAGCATTGACGATCTGAAGCTCAGGGTTGACTTCACCCTGAAAACCCTGGATAAGAGCATTGCGGAGATCCGGGAGCTAAGCGCCGGCTCCGTCATTGATCTGGGCATGGAGGATCTGGACAGCATTGCCCTCCGGATTAACGGCCAGACCCTGGCCCGGGGGCGGCTCATTCAGACCGGCGATCACTACGGCGTCCAGATCACCGACATCATCAGCATTCCCGGCTCCTCCTGATAACCGGAATACGCCGGGATTCCGGCGTCCCCGGGGGAACACGCTCGCAACGGAAGCTCTAACGGATACTCTCACATGATCGAAAACAGTTTTATCAACAGTCCCGTGAATCTTATCATGATCACCATGCTCATGGGACTTCTGCCGTTTTTCCTGACTCTGGCCACCTCGTATATCAAGGTGGTGGTGGTGACCTACCTCATCAGAAACGCCCTGGGGGTGCAGCAGGTGCCTCCCGGCATGGTGCTGTCAGGTCTGGCCATGATCCTCTCGGTGTTTATCATGGCTCCGGTGGGACAGCAGACCTACGCTCTTCTGGAAAAGCAGAACGTGAGTTCTCAGTTTACGCCATCGGAGTTTGCCCGGGTGATCTCCAGCTGTTCCGATCCCCTGAAAAATTTTCTGATAAAAAACACGGATCGCCGGATTTATAATTCCTTCACGTCCGTGGCCGTGCGCATCTGGCCGGATGAGGTAAAAAAGAACGTGGCCCAGGACAGTTTTGTGTTCGTAGTGCCGTCATTCGTGATCTCGGAGCTTACCAAGGCCTTCCAGATCGGATTTCTGCTCTACCTCCCCTTTATTGCCATTGACCTCATAATCTCGAATATTCTGCTGGCCATGGGCATGATGATGGTGTCGCCCATGACCATATCCCTGCCCTTCAAGCTCATGCTCTTCGTGGCGCTTGACGGCTGGCTCAAGGTGAGCCAGGGGCTGATGCTGAGCTACGTCTATACCTGACGCCCGGCATCCCTTTCGCCTACGGGAGTAACCTTTAAAAATACAGGAGCTTTTTATGGATATAAACATAACCGAAAATGCCGATCACACCCTGATTATTATTACCGGCAGAATTGACGCCATAACCGCCCCGGTTCTTGATACCAGATTTGCCGAATACGATCAGGCAAAGGAGGAAAAGGCGCCGGTGATTATCGATCTTTCCCAGGCGGAATACATTTCCAGCGCCGGGCTGAGATCCGTGCTTAAAATGGCCAAGGTCTGCAACAGCCAGAAAGTCGCCTTCCTGGTCTGCGGCATCCAGCCGCCGGTGTACGAGGTATTCCGCATTTCCGGATTTACCAGCCTGCTGACCATCAAGAATACCCGGCAGGAAGCTCTGGACGCTCTCTGATCTTCAGGGATCGCCTCAGTTTGCCTAACACAGGAAAAAAACAGTTACAGGGGAATTTCATGATCACCATAAATATCCCGGCGTCCGTGGAACAGATTCTGGTGCTGCAGCAGAATATCAGCGCCGCGCTTCCGGAAAAGTATCAGGAGCTCTCATTCAAGGCCGAACTTATCACCGAAGAGCTTCTGACCAATATCTGCAAATATGCCAGCAACGACGGCAAAACGGAGATCTCCTTTGCCTGCGGCATGTCCTTTATTGACAGTCATCCGGCCTTTCTTATCGAGCTCACCAACTCCGGCGACGAATTCAACCCCTTCACCCATCTGAAACAGAGCGGCATCGAAGGATCCCTGGAGGAAAGATCCGTGGGCGGCGTGGGGCTCCACCTGGTACTGGAGATGGCCTCCCATTTCGTATATTCCTGGATTGATAACCGCAACAAGATTCAGATCTTCCTGAATGCCGAGTAGCCGGAAGTTTGCAGAACACAAAGTATGAAGCTGCGCACCAAATTTATAATACTTGCCATCCTGGTTGCTCTGCTGACAGGGCTGTCACTTCTGGTATATGTCGCTTACATATCCCGGACCACCATTCTGAGCCGGGAGCAGAACTTTACCCGCGTGACCAGCAGCATTGCCTTCAATGCCATCATGGAGCAGTATGACATTGCCATCACCCAGCAGATCATCGATGTCTACCACATCAAAAACAATCTCCGGGAATCTGCGGCCACTTTTACGTATCTGCACAGCAAGCTCATCGGCCATAATCCCAACAGAGATCACTTTGCCAGCTTCCTTAAGACCAATCAGGAAGCCTACGAAGCGGAAGGCACCTACCTTATCGCCTACTACAACGGCCAGTTCTGGGGATCTCAGAAGGCTTTGAGTCTTCTGGATGCCAACACCTTTAACAAGAACAATATCCGGGAGCTTCTGGTGGGGGAAATCCCGGCTCTGGGAACCTACGACATTGCCAAAAAGGATTCCCGCACCTACCTGACCTATATCTTTACGCCGCCCCGCCACCGGGAATTCAACTTCGCCTTTATCAAAAACGTTGACCGGCTGTTTTCCTCCTACGACAACGTGGAAACGGATATTCTCATGTTCGCCCGGGAGCTTTTCAGTCACGTGCACCGGCAGGACGTGACCCCGCTTTATCTCCTGAACCAGAACTCCGAAATCCTGGAAACCAATGACGAAAACGCTGAAGCCGGCTCCCGCATCACGCCCCTTATCGGGGACATTGTCAGCCGCCATGACACCGGCGACTACGACCGGGACATTCAGTGCGTAACCGACAGCGGGGATTATCTCTGCTTCGGCTACATCAAGCCCCTGAAGATGTACGTGCTGTCCCGCCAGACCCTCTTCGAGATTCTGAACACCGGCAATAAAATCATGTACGGCATGACCGCCATCACCCTGAGCGTGCTTTTTATCATCATCATCCTGTCGGTGGGCTATATCAGAAGAGTCACGGAATCCCTGAACAATATCGCGCAAACCGCGCACACCATCGCCCGGGCGGATCTCTCGGATCCCGGCATCCTGAAAAGCCTCAACATTGTGAAATACAACTCCAATGACGAGGTGGGCAACCTCAGTCTGGCCATCAGCAACATGTCCAACTCCCTGATAACCAATATCAACGCGCTTCTGGACAGCACCGCCCGGGAAAACCGCATCAAGGGCGAGCTGGGGGTAGCCTATGATATTCAGATGGGCATGCTGCCGGGCAAGGAAAGCATTCCCAGAAGCAAATACTACGAGATCTCCGCTTTCATTCATCCCGCCAAGGAGGTGGGGGGCGACTTCTATGACGTCTTCCAGCTGAACGAGGATCATCTGGTGCTCACCATCGGCGACGTGTCCGACAAGGGCGTGCCCGCTGCCATGTTCATGAGCATCTGCGTTACCATGCTCCGGCAGATCTACAAGACCCGCAGCAATATCGAGGCGGTGCTCCGGGATGTGAACAACTGTCTCAGCGAAAGAAATCCCAATCTGATGTTCGTAACCCTGTTCACCATGATTGTGAACATCAAAACCGGAGACTTCTCCTTCTGCAACGCCGGCCACTGCCCGCCCCTGATTGTCAGAAAGACGGAGCTTTACGAGCTTTCGCATCTCTCCGGCCCGGCGCTGGGAGTAATGGGAAATGCCGAATACGTTTCCGGGGCGGATCACCTGGATCCTGACGATTACATCTTTATCTACACCGATGGCATCAGCGAAGCCCAGAACACGGAAAAGCAGTTCTACGGAGACGCCCGCATCCGCGAGGCCCTGGAAAAGCGCGATTACAACAGCGCCAAGTCTCAGGTATATTCCATTCTGGATGCGGTTATCGAATTCCGCGGCGCCGCCGAGCAGTCCGATGACATGACAGTGCTGAGCTTCCGCCGCAATTCCGCTGCCGCTGCCAAAAAACCGTCCCCCGAGGAGGCTTCCGCATGAATCCGGCCATAGTCGATCTCGTCACCCACTGCTTTTACCTTATCATGATGCTGTCGCTCCCGCCCATTATGGTAGCTTCGGTGGTGGGCGTGTCTCTGGCTCTTTTTCAGGCCATTACTCAGCTGCAGGAGCAAACCCTGACCTTCGGCATTAAGCTGATTGCCGTAGGCGTAACCCTGTTTCTTACCGCGGAATGGGTCAGCGGCGAGATCATGCACTACGGACAGGTTATCTTCAGCTATTTTTACACCTTTTAGGCTATGGAAGAGATTCAGGCGTTTCTGAACGAGAACTTCTGGTGGACGCACGTTTCGGCGGTCATCCTGGGGATGATCCGCATTATGACGTTCATGGGGGTCTGTCCGATTTTCGGGCCCTCCATCAACATGGCCGTAAAGGGATCCATCGCCCTCGCCCTGTACATTCCCCTGCATCCCCTGATGCTGGAAACGGCAGGCACTATCCATCTGGCCACGGTAGGCGATTTCATCTCCCTGATGATCATCGTGGTGAAGGAGGTGTTTATCGGACTCCTTATCGGGTGGCTGACCGGTCTCGTGTTTTACGTGGCGGTATCCGCCGGCACCATTGTGGATAACCAGCGCGGCGCCTCCATGGCCCAGACGGCGGATATGCTCAGCGGCGCGGAATCCTCCCCTCTGGGATCCATTCTCTTCATGTCCCTGATTACCCTGTTCTTCGTGTCCGGCAGCTTTACGCATTTCATGGAGCTCTTCTACAGCTCCTACCTGTACTGGCCGGTGCGGGACATCATTCCGGACTTCTCGGATCGGAGAGTGGCGCTGTACTCCATTGACAGCCTGAACTGGATGATGAAGCAGACGGTGCTGGTGGCCGCGCCCTTTCTCCTGATCTCCCTGACCTGCGACGTTTCCCTGGGACTTATCAACAGGTTTGCCCAGCAGCTGAACGTTTATGTGCTCTCCATGCCCATAAAAAGCGGAGTCTGCTCCTTCCTCATTATCTTCTACTATCCCTCGTTTCTGGAAAACGGCGGGGCCTCCTTCAGCATTATGCAGGAATCAATACAGTACCTTTTCCGGCTGTTCGGAAAATAAACGGCAGGCTGAGAAATAAAGGACAGAGAAGGAAAACCGGCAAAGAGCGGGAACGGCATAAGGAGAAATGACGGGCAAAGGAAAAACAGCGGGGAAGGGAGAACCACAGCGGAGAGGGAGAACAACAGCGAATAAAGCGGAAGAAAGGTTACCTTGCCGTTAAGGATTCCGGCTCGCTCTCAGGCGCAGAAACAGCATGGTCGCTGCGGCCAGGAGCATAACGGCGCAAAGGCCCTGCCCCCGGGTAAAGCCGCGCCACAGATAGCCGGTAACGGGATCCGGCTCCCGCAAAAATTCCGCCAGAAACCTCAGAAGAGCGTACCCGATCCCGAAAACCCCCGCCGTAACTCCCGGCGCCCGGCCCCGTTCCTTCAGAAAATGCCGGAAAGCCAGGATCAGAACCAAAAGAACCGGCCCCTCCAAAGCTGCCTCGTAAAGCTGCGCGGGATGCCGGGGAAGGCCGTCCCCGGCCGCCTCGAAGATCACGCACCAGAGATAATCACAGGGAGTGCCCCAGAGTTCGCCGTTCAGAAAATTGGCAATCCGCCCCAGTGGCAGGATGAGACAGGCTAAAAACGCCATCCTGTCCAGGTTCGTCCAGAAGCCCCGGATATCGGCCAGAAGCACCGCCAGGAGAAGGCCCAGGAGACCGCCGTGAAAGGACATGCCCCCCAGGTAGAGCAGCGGGATTTCGGCGGGGTGCTCAAGATAATAGCCGGGCTCGTAGAAAAGCGCATAGCCCAGGCGCCCCCCGATAATAGCCCCCACAGCCGCCAGCACAGCAATATAGAGGGTGTAAAGGGGCGTGTTTTCAAAACAGGGAAAGCTCCTCCGCCCCAGAAACGCCGCGGCAAGAAATCCCAGAAGATAAACAAGTCCGTACATGTCAGAGAGCCTGTCTTAAAAGGGGCGCCTTCAGATTTGCCGGGGAAAGGATCCGGCCCGTGTTCCGGAACATTCAGGCCGGCATGATGCGAAATCAGAGAATAAACGCAATTACCGAACCTGCGGTAAGAAAACCCACGAAGGCTCCCAGCAATCTGGCGGCCAAAGCGGACTTGGGGATAAACTTTGAAAAAACCTTCCCGCCGAGAAATACCCAGCCGAAGAAATAAATCCAGAGAACGGAAAGAACTGTGTAAACCAGACCTGTCATA
This sequence comes from Succinimonas sp., assembly GCF_045225735.1. Classification (NCBI taxonomy): domain Bacteria; kingdom Pseudomonadati; phylum Pseudomonadota; class Gammaproteobacteria; order Aeromonadales; family Succinivibrionaceae; genus Succinimonas; species Succinimonas sp. Next base: position 13,252 of record NZ_JBGVBR010000382.1, read on the forward strand.
GTCAAATACCTCTTAAAACTGCACCCGCCTTCATCCCCGCTGACATTCCGGCGCGTTTTGTCCGAGGCTATGCGTCAGCAAGGATCCGGCGTTTTCGGACAAATAAAAAAGCCGCCCTGAAAAAGGCAGCTCTCGCCGGAGCCAGCCCCCGGAGATTCGGTAACTCTCCTGCCGGAGGGCGGATCCTGAAATCAGATGGCCATGCCTCTTCTTCTTCTGAAGGAAGACGCGGAGGACTTAGGCTGATTGCTGTACATTTCGTCCTGAAGGATAGCCATGCGCTGATTGTTCTCGTACTCATGATCCTTCTCATACTGATCGAGACGCTCTCTGGCCTTTTCTTCAACTTCCTCGCTGGGCTTAAAGCCTGATCTGTCAATAGCCTCCTGAACGGCGGCGATTTTTCTGTCAGCCTCTTCAAGCTCGCGCTCGGCTTTTTCAACAAAACGATCTACTTCATCTTCGCTTACCATTACGGCTTTCTCCTTATTTTTCAAATCCGCTGCCGGAAATCCTGGGGGGCGCTGCCGGAAACAAACACATCACGCCGGCGCTGAATAACACGTTAGCAAAGGGCGCCGGTTACAGCTTTTTTTGCAGAACCTGCGCAAAACTGCTCTGATTTTATCAGAAAAAACAGTTTCGGCCCAAAAAGACGCCGCCAATTTTGGGGCCGGTAACAGATTTCTCACTGCGTCTGCGCATCGTGCCTTTATCCTGAAAATTCGGAAGACGCAGGCTCTCTAAAATCAGGAATCCTCAAAACTCTTCACAAAACGCAGCACCTCCGCAATCTGCAGAATCAGGTTATCCGGAACGTACTGATCCTCCTGCCCTTCCTCAAAAAGAGCCCGGGCCAACGGCGCCTCACGCATGATGGGAATCTTTTCTTCCTTGGCCACCTCAATCATCCGGCGGGCCAGCTCGCCCTCCCCCTTGGCCAGAATCACCGGGAGGGGATCCTTTTCGGGATCATAATCCAATGCCACCGCATAGCGTATCGGTTCCTTGTTCTTCATCCCCATATCTCCCTCTTTCCCCGGTTCTTGCCCTTATTCCGGACAGGCATTGCCGCTGCTGCCGTTTTTTTCGGAAAAACAGCAGCTGCGGAATCGTCCTGCATGAATTTTGGTATCAGGTTTTAACCATCATTTTAAGACATCGGGAAAACATGACAAGGGAGCGGCTTCATCCGTGCCATATCGCGCACAAAAGCAGGGAAGGACAAGAAAGTTTAGACAAAAAACAAGGGAAGTCAGAGAAACTCTCCGGGAACTTTTCTCCTGGCGCGATGCGATTGAGAATCACTGAAGTATCAACAGAGATTAGTTCGGCGCGGCGATCCGCAGAAATAACAGAAAGAGACAGGCTGTTACTTATTTGCCGGGAGTACGCATTGATTGTGAGTGCCATATCATTGCGCAAGATTCAGGTTACTGCTTGTATATTGTGCTTCTGTGTCCAGCAGACAAAGCAAGAATAACCAGCTTATCATCTTCTATTGAACAGATAAGGCGATAATCTCCTATGCGATATCTCCATCTGCCGCTGCGATTGACAGTCAGTCCTTTTCCATGCGCTCAGGGATTTTCGCAGTCTGCAAGATTTTTATCAATCCACGCCCTGAGGATTTTTTGCGTATACCTATCCAATTTACGAAACTCTCTTTTAAAACGATCAGATAGTTCTACTTCATACCTCCTCATCTAACTCTCTCCAAAAATCCTGCACAGGAGTGGACTTGTACCCGCTGTCAACATATTCCTTATAAGCTGATTCTGCGACCGAAATATCATATTCATCTTCTATTTTTTCAAATAATGCTCTCTTAAAAGCCTCTGACAAAGAATAGGAGTGAATTTTAGCGTAGCTTTCGGCGAGCATACGCTCATCATCCGTCAGTCTTATTGAAAATGCCATTTGAATCACCTCCGCATAGTAGATAGTACATTGCGCTACAAAGAGGTGATTTTGTCAATAGCAGAATCTATCAATAAAATGCGGAGCGCTCGGCAGCAATAATTCAGACATGGTTCCGGTTTTTCCGCTTATGAACTGGCTCCCCCGGCATTACACACCGAACGAAATCAGCCTCAGCGCCTTTGCAAACAGACAGGCGCTGTCATAACGACTGGGGCGTTCTTTGTCTAAATGCTCTTGTTCGGCACCCGGAAATCCTCCAGCTCCTGGTCGGCCATTCTTTCGGCATAGACCTTCTCGTTGTAAGCCCAGATCTCCTCATGGCTTTCCAGCTTCTTCAGCTTTTTCATGCTCTGCCGCTCAAACTCCTGAGCCGCGTCAAATTCCTTCTGGGCCTTTGCCACTTCGTTTTCCGCCTTGCGCACCGCTTCCTGATATGTGAGTTCGTCTGTGTAAAGCTGCATGATGGAGGCGTTGAATTTCTGGATCTCGCTCACCGGATAACGGCCCTTCATCAGCTTTTCATAACGGCGCTTTTCCTCTTCGACGCGCCAGGCGATATAGTCCTCCAGAGCCTGCTTCTTATTCTTAAGCTCCAGCTTGGTCTGGTCGAGCTGCTTGGCCTTCAGAATGCGGGTGTTGGTGCTGTCATTAAGACGGCGTTCCCGGATGTCCTTGAGACCCTTTAACGGATAGACAGCCATCAGCGCTTTTCCTCCAGTGTGGAGACGAAGCGCAGCACCTCGGCCACCTGAACCAGCAGGTTATCCGGGATATACTGCCCCTCCTCTCCCTGAGCATAAAGAGCCCGGGCCAGAGGCGGCTCTCTCATAATGGGGATCTGCTCCTCCTTGGCCACGGCGATCATCCGGAGAGCCACTTCCCCCTCGCCCTTGGCCAGGATCACCGGCAGGGGCTGGGTCTCCCGGTCAAAATCCAGAGCCACGGCATAGTGAGTGGGATTTACCACCAGCACCTTGGCCTTGCGGGTCTTGTTAACGGTGTTCTGATTAAGAAGCTCCCGGTGGAGCTGCTTGCGCTTGGACTTGATCAGGGGATCGCCGTCCATTTCCTTGTATTCCCGCTTCACCTCGTCCTTGCTCATCATGTGATCCTTGGTGTATTTGTACTTGGTGTACAGGAAGTCCAGAGCGGCGATGGCGGAAAACGTCAGAATGGTATAGAGAAGCAGCACCTTCAGCATTTCGGCAGCCACCACGATAACCATGTCCTCATCCGCCCGGGGCAGCTTGAAAATGCTCTCGATGTTCTTGGTCACCGCGAGATACACCGAGGTGGTAAGCACGGCCACCTTCAGGATGTTCTTCACAAACTCGAAGACATTCTTGACGCTGAAGACCTTTTTAAACCACTTGGAAGGGCTCAGGTTGGAGAGCTTGGGCATGGCGGCCTTGGGAGCCACCAGAAAACCGATCTGAGCCATGAGGGAAATTATGGTGCAGGACATGACAATGGCCACCATGGGGATCACCAGACTGACGCCGACATTGACGATGAGTCCCCCCATCCGGGGCAGCGCCTCCTCGAAGTCCATCAGGGGAGCATTGATAAAAATATAGGACATGGCCATGTAAAGGCGGGAATAGATATCCGAGCCGAAGGAAATAAAGTAGACCAGGGCCCCGATAATGCCGGCGGCCGACACAATTTCCGTGCTTTTGGCCACGTCTCCCTTTTCCCGGGATTCCCTGAGCCGTTTGTCGGTGGGCTGTTCTGTCTTCTCTCCGCTCATAATCCGCCTTGTCCTTTCGGATGCGCTGTCCGGTTCTGTTAATTTTAAAGCTCATTCCGCCAAATTGAAACAGTTTCGCCCCGGGAACATGATCCCGGGACTCTGCTGTTTCCGCCGCGGCCCCGGCGCTATTTTCAGGGGGAAGCCGGACTCCGAAATTCCCGCAAAATAACATGGCATATCTGATTCCGGGAATTTACCTTATAATGACATAAACGGCAATCACGCCCCGGAACAACCCGTTAAGTTCAGAAACCATGGAATACCTAGATTTAGCCGGCAACAAAATATTCAAAGACCTGGTAACCAGCTCAGCCGCCTATGTGGACAAAACCGCCAATATCGCCGAGCTTTATCAGGCCCGTTCCAAATTTGAAATGCTGACCCGACCCTTCGGCTTCGGCAAGACCGTGTTTTTGGACACCCTGTACTACATGTTTTCCAAAAGACATCCGGAGTTTTTTGAAAACCTCGCCGTGAGCTCCATGAACATCACCATTCCGAAGCAGAGCGTGGTGAAGCTGGACTTTTCCGTTGCCCGCACCGAAAAGCCGGAGGATCTGGCAGACTTTCTGTTCAACTACTACCGGCAGACGGTATTCGAATACGGACTGGACGGCTACATTAACAGCGAGGACACCACCTTCTGGCAGACCATGAATTTCATAAAGATCCTGGCCAAAAGCAGTCCCACCGGCAAGGCTGTGCTTCTTATTGACAATTATGATTCCCCCATCATCAGAGAATTCTTCAGCAAAAACAAAATCGCCGCCATCTGGAAGGTGCTTCTGGACTTCTACCGGGCCCTCTGGATGTCCCAGGATCTTATCGACTGGTGCGTGCTTACCGGGGAAATCAAGTTTTTTCTTAACCATCCCAAATACGAGGGGCTGCCCTACATCACCGACCTCACCTTTAACGAAAGGGCCAATGCGGTCTGCGGCTTCACTCCGGGGGATATGAAAAAATACTATAACGACTTTATTCAGGACGAAGCGGAAATCGCCGGAGTCACGGAGGAGCAGTTTCTGTCCAATCTGGGCGACTGGTACGGGGGCTTCCGCTATACGGGACATAAAATCAGCATGATGCGCCCCTCCAGCATCAAAAGCTTTCTCAGCCTCTCCAATCAGAATGTCTACCGGGAATACTATCCCTACAAGCATGTGGAAAACTTTCTGCCCCGGCTCCTGAAGAAATACGGTCTCAATCATGAAAAGCTGCTGTCCCCGGCCAGCTGCGGCTATACCTTTGCCGAATGGAACTTCATCGACAAGGTTAATGTTTTTGCCATTCTCACCCAGATGGGCATCTTCAGCTTTTCGCATATCAATATCAGCCTTGATGACATCAGCCGCAAGTTTACCTATTTCAGCAAAATCACCAATGTGGAAATGCGGGATATTTACAAGCAGGCCAAATTGGCAGCCGAAAGACTGGAGGACAATCAGTGATATCACAGGAATCTCAGGAGAGACTGGCGGTTTTCGACATGGACGGCACCCTGCTTCAGGGGGACAGCGTTTCCGCTTATCTGAACTGTCTCGCCAGAAACGGGCTCATCACGGAGGATTTCCGGAAGGATGACGACTATCACCGGCGGGAATTTATGAACGGCACCCTGGATATCGGCTTTTTCTACCGCCATGTGCTCTCCCCTCTCAGGGGCTGGTCCCGGGAGCGCCTCCGGGACTTTATGAGCGCCATGACGGCCTCCGATATCCGCCCCCTGATTTACCGGGAAGCCCGGGATCTGGTGAAAAGGCTTAAGGACGAGGGCTTTCGGGTGATTATCGTCTCCGCCACCTTCGACCTCATTGTGGAGACCGTGGCCCGGGAGCTCTTCTCAGTTACGGACATCATTGCCACCAAAACGGCCTTCCGGGACGGCGTGTTCACCGGGGAGCCCCTGGAGCCGTACAGCCATCAGAGCGGGAAGGCTCTTCTGCTTAACAGAATGCTGCAGGAAAACGGCTGGACGCTCCGGGGCAGCATGGGCTTCGGCGATACCGTGAACGACATTGAAATGCTTACCGCTGTGGAACAGGCTCATGCCGTAAACGCCCGGGGCAAATTCCGGGATTATGCCGTCTCCCGGGGGTGGAAGCTTCTGGAATTCAGCCGGACGGAAGGAAGTCCGGAAGCAAATTAACCTGAATAATCGGGATGAGCGGATTAGCTTCTCCGGGCTGACCGTTAGCCGATCCTGGCAATAAGCTCCTCCAGACTTGCTGCAATCCGGGTCAGATCCACCGGAAACACCGAAACCGCGCAGCTGGTATTTCCGGCCGCGCCGGCGCTCTCAAATGTAATGGCACCGCTTCCCGGCAGATCCCGGCTTCTGGGATAGACAAGCCAGATTTCCGGAGTCTCGTATTTCTGCGCATA